>JAYVTP010000081.1:0-18736 GCA_043788685.1 Pseudolysobacter sp.
CGAGAGCTGATCGACCGAATAAAACACGCCGCCGAGATAGGTCAGGGGTGTCAGCACGAAGGTCGGAATCAACGCGACATCGTCGAATTTCTTGGCGTAGATCGCGTTGATGAAACCGGCCAGCGCGAACACGATCGCGGTCAGCAGCACGGTCGAAAGCGTGACCAGCGGGTGATACAAATGCACATGAGTGAAGCACAGCGAGATCACGAGTACGATCACCGCCACGATCAGACCGCGCAACACCGATGCGCCGACATAACCGGTCAGTATCACCCAGCCCGGCATCGGCGAGACCAGCATTTCCTCAATGTAGCGCTGAAATTTCGCGCCGAAGAACGACGAGCTGATGTTGCCGTAACTGTTGGTGATCACGCTCATCATGATCAGGCCCGGCGACAGGTAATCGATGTAGTTGATGCCTGGGCGAATCTCGCCGATGCGGCTGCCGATCATGCTGCCGAAGATCACGAAATACAGCGTCATGGTAATCGCGGACGGCAATAGCGTCTGCGTCCAAATGCGCAGGATGCGCGAGATTTCGCGGATCAGGATGGTGCCGAGTGCAACGAGGTTGCTATGCGAATTCATGCTGCCGCTCCCTTCGCGGCGACCAACACCGACGCATCGACTTTGCCGGCTTCCACCAAGCGCAGGAAAAGTTCTTCGAGGCGGTTAGTCTTGTTGCGCATCGAGGTCACGACCATGCCTTGCATGGTCAGCGCGGCGAACAAGGAATTGAGATCGTGCGAACGCGACATTTCCACTTCCAGCGTTTGTGCGTCGATGCGCACAAGCTTGACGCCCGGCACCGCGGGCAGGTTGTCGCTCGGGCTGGCGAGATCGAGCACGAAGGTCTCGACATCGAGCTTGGCCAGCAACAGTTTCATCGCAGTGTTCTCGATGATCGTGCCCTTGTCGATGATCGCAATGTTGCGACAAAGCTGTTCGGCTTCTTCGAGATAATGCGTGGTCAGGATCACCGTGGTGCCGGCTTCGTTGATGCCGGTGATGAACTTCCACATCGAGCGGCGCACTTCGATATCGACGCCGGCGGTGGGTTCATCGAGGATCAGCAAGCGCGGTTCGTTCATCATCGCGCGCGCAATCATCAGACGTCGTTTCATGCCGCCGGACAAGGTGCGCGATGGCATCTGCGCCTTGTCCCACAGCGACAACTCCTTCAGGTAACGTTCGGCACGCAGCCGCGCCTCACTGCGCGACACACCATAAAAACCAGCTTGGTTGACGCAGATGTCGAATGGTTTCTCGAATTGGTTGAAGTTGATTTCCTGCGGCACGAGGCCAATCAAACGCATCGCTTCGCTGCGATGGCTGTGGATGTCGACGCCGAATACGCGCGCCGATCCGCCACTCGAATTGACCAGGGAACTGAGAATGCCGATCAAGGTGGATTTACCCGCGCCGTTCGGGCCGAGCAAGGCGAAAAAATCGCCGTGCTGCACGCTCAGGGTGATGCCCTTCAGGGCTTGCACGCCAGTGGCGTAGGTTTTGCGTAGGTCGATGACTTCGAGGGCGGGAATCGTGCTCATGGCTGCGTTTTCGGGGCAAGACCGTTAGTATAGCGGCTCCGTAAAATCGCATGGGCGCGGTCTATTCGCGTAACCGGCGCGGACGTATTCAATATCGATTGGAATTTATCTTGGCCGACCACTTCTCCCTCAAACTCGCCGCCAGCCACATGCTTGCGCCCGCCGTGCGACACATGGCGTTCGAGCGCGCCGATGGTTTGCCGTTCGCTTTCATTCCGGGCCAGTTCGTGCAGATCCATTTCCACTACGACGATGGCAAGCCGACCAAACGCAGTTATTCGGTCGCCACGGTCGGGGCCGGTGATGGCACGCCGGTGCAGCGGCTGGAGATTGCGGTTTCGTATGTCGATGGCGGTGCGGCGACGAAACTGCTCGGCGGTTTGCAGGAAGGCGAAAGCATCAATGCAAGCGGGCCGTATGGCCGTTTCTGCCTGATGGATGCGGATCAGAACAAACGTTATCTGTTGGTCGGCACCGGCACCGGCGTCACGCCGTATCGCGCCATGTTGCCTCAGATCAAACAGCTCATCGCGCAACGCGGCTGTGAATTCGCGCTGATCTACGGCGCGCGTAACGAAGGCGAGTTGTTGTACGGCGAAGAGTTCGAAGCGTTCGCCAACGCGACCCCGGGTTTCAGCTTTCATCCGTGCCTGAGCCGCGAGCCACGCGCGCTGCCGCGCCCGAACGATCGCTGCGGCCACGCCCAGGTCGCGCTCGCCGCGTTGCAACCCGATGCCAGCAACGACATCGCTTATCTCTGCGGCAATCCGAACATGGTCGATCAGGCGTTCGAGTTGCTCAAGACCGCAGGCCTGCCGATTCCGCAGATCCGTCGCGAGAAATATATTTCGTCGCGCTGACGATTCGATCGCGCACATCCCGCGCAAAACAGACACTGAATGGCGCGATCGAGCGCCGCTCCATCTGCGATCGATCGCGCAAAAACATGCGGCGAGTCGATTCAACTCCATGCCAGGCAGTGCCATGCCATGCCATGCCATGCCATGCCAATGTTACATTCCGTGACAAATGCATTGTCAGATATGTGACCGGTGTCGCACCCGTACGCCGTTATTTTCGGTCATCTTAATCACGCAGTATCCACGTATGTAAGCGCGTGGGCCGATGCGTTGCAGTCAATGACATCAGCGCAAACGTAACAGGGGGTTGGAATGTTTTTTTCGAATCGCTTTTTCGCAGGCGAATGTATTCGTGCGGCTTTTAATCTGCATAAAACCATTCGTACTGACAAAAATTCGACGCGCATTTTGCATATTTCAGCGCTGCCGTTCTTGCTGCGCAAGAGGGTACGCTGATGATACCGCGCGAACTTACTCTCACCACGATCGGCCTGTCGCTGCATGACGATTTGCTGATCAAGTCGCTGCTGCAGATCGTCAATGCCCGCACTCGCGATCGCTGGCATTTCCGCGACGACCTGGAATCTGATGTCGCCCTGTGCGATCCGGAATCTGCACTCGTATCGCTGGTACAAAAGCAGGCGCAACGCAATGGCAGCCCGCGCTGCATATCGCTGGTGCATGAGGGTCTGGCGCCGATCCGCGGCACCTCGGTGCTGGCAGCGCCCGTTCGCGCTGCAGATTTCATCGCCCTGCTCGATTCGGTTTCGAGTGGACTTACCACTTCGGCGCATGCCGGCAGCGCGTCACCGCGTGGCGATGCGATCAGTACGAATTCAATCAGTACTCAGCCGCCGAGTTTCGGTTTGCTCATGCACGACTTGTTCGCACAGGCCAGCAACGACGTCTATCGCATCGATAGCGCGAATGTGAGCTTGCACGTGATACCCGCAACGCGGGTCTGGTTGCTCGTGCAACCGCTGGAGGAAGATGACATCACGCAACTGCTGCGCTTGCCACCGGACTTGACGCTCACGCGTCTACCGCGCGACCACGCGCAGCGCCTGCTGGCAGATGATCGTATCAGTCCGTATCCGGTCGAGTCGTTATTGTGGCGCGCCGGGCTGCAAGGCGCGCAGGATCGACTGCTGCCCGGCTTGCCAAACGACGCCAGATTTGCACTGCGGCGCTGGCCGGATTTTGGCCGACTCAAGCACGACCAAGCGCATTTCCGCATGGCCGCGCTGCTCACGCGCGCGCCGCACGATCTGGACGAGCTCGCAAATACCAGCGCGCAAACACGCGAGCTTGCGCGCGGTTTCATCAACGCCTGCGCACTGTGCGATCTGATCACGGTGCGGCCAGCGGCGCCGCGTGCCACAACCGTGTCCGCTACTGCGGCATCGTTCGATCGCCCATCCAGCCGTTACGCGGGAATCTTCCGTTCGATCCGCGCCGCGCTTGGATTTTTGCAGTCGTCGAGCTGATGACGCCGCGCGAATACAAACTGATCTTTACCGGCAGCATGGGCGCCGGCAAGACTACGGCGATCGCTGCGATCAGCGAGATCGAGCCGGTGCGCACCGATGTCGAAAACACCGACCGCAACAGTTGCGGCAAAGCGACCACCACCGCCGCGCTCGACTACGGCGAAGTCACGCTACCCGGTGGCGACAAACTGCGGCTATACGGCACACCGGGGCAGGCGCGCTTTGATTTCATGTGGCAGATCCTCGGCCAAGGTGCGCTTGGCGTCGTGATTCTCGTCGACAACAGCCGCCCCGACCCAATCGCCGATTTGCGCGAGTATCTTTCTGCGTTCAAGGCCACGGTGGCCGGCGCGCGCGCCGTGATCGGCATTGGACGCAGCGAGACACACCCACACCCGACCCTGGAAATGTTTCATGCAGCAACGCTCGCGCTCGGCCTCGAAGCACCGGCGATGTCGGTCGATGTGCGTCGCCGCGAGGATGTATTGCTCTTGCTCGATATCTTGTTTCACCAGATCGAAGTCGCCGAGCTGCTCGAACGCACTCCACAAACGGCAGTGTCGGCATGACTGTGCCTGTCGATCTGCTCGGCCATACCGAAACCGCGATCTGTCAAAAGTTGATCGATGCGCTATTGCAGACGCATAGCGAAATCAGCGGTGCGCTGGTGTCGAGCATCGACGGTTTCGAAGTCGCAGCTAGCCTGCGCGGCAAGATTTCGGCCGCCAGATTGGCGGCGATGACCAGTTCGCTGCTCGCGTTGGGCGAAGCGGTGGGCAGCGAGAGCGGTGTTGGTACGTGCCGTGACATTGTCATCGATGCGAGTGCCGGTCGGGCACTGCTGATGGACATCCCGCACCCGACGCGAAAGTTGCTGCTCACCGTGCTTTGCAACACCCGCGTCACCCTGGGGCAAGTGCTCTGGGCCGCACGCAACTGTCGCCAGGAGATCGGCCAACGTCTTGGCGATTAATGAATTCTTGCGACCCGGAATGCATCGGCCGGGCCGGTTTTTAGTTCGATGCAAATACCAATGGAGAGTTCCGATGGCAACACTGAATGAGTCTCTCGCAGAAATCCTCACCATCGACGGCGCGTCCGCCGTCGCGCTGGTCGATGGCAACAGCGGCATGATCCTCGGCTCCGCCGGTAGCGGGGTGGATATGGAAGTTGCCGCCGCGGGCAATACCGAAGTAGTGCGTGCGAAAATGAAAACCATGAAGGCGCTCAATCTGAAAGACGAAATCGAAGACATCCTGATCACGCTCGGCAAGCATTACCACATCATCCGGCCGGTCGCGAACAAGACCGGACTTTTCTTCTACGTCGTGCTCGATCGGGCGCGCGCCAACCTGGCGATGGCACGACGCAAGGTACTCGATGTGGAAAACACGCTGAAAATCTGAACTGCCGAGCCTGCGGACGGGCGAGCACAGGCTCGTCATGTCCGCAGTGTCTGACGTTAGATAGGTCGACCCGCGCGACCGGATAATGCGCGCACTGACAACTGCTGAGCGAGTCGTTTCGCAAAGTTCAGTGGTGGATTTCAACGCGCAGGTTTCTGGTCGGTGATGGTCGGTCGCCTTGGCGGCGACACGCTTTGTGAATTCGCGAATACAAACCAGCGGATTGTATTTGGACGTCTGGACATCCATACGCGGTGATTACAAATGAAACTTTTTTTGTCGAAAAAAAGTCTTGACAAGGCTTGCGATTGATCGTTACTGTCGGTCGCATGTCGCAGCGCAATAACCAGCACGAAACCATCAGCAAGCCTGCCGTTCCGCTGGCGGGTGTGCTGGCGCGCGAACATGTCGCGCCGATCGCGACGCTCATTCTCGTACTCGTACTTCTTATTTCCGGCTCAGGAGCGGGATAGAGGCGCGCGTCAGAATACGACAACCACCGAAACCCCCGCCCCGGCAACGAGGCGGGGGTTTTTTTTGGTCGACACCTTTGGCCAGCAACACCACGAGAACAACGATGAACGCACCAACCGAATCCGGCGATAACGCGCCACGCGAACGTGTGATGATTTTCGATACCAGCCTGCGCGACGGCGAGCAGGCACCCGGCTACAGCATGAATCTCACACAGAAACTCGCATTCGCGCATGCGCTTTCCGATCTCGGCGTGGATGTGATCGAAGCCGGATTTCCGGCGGCATCGCCCGGCGATTTCGAGTCGGTGCGACAGATCGCGCAGCGTGTGCGCCGTCCGATCATCTGTGGCCTCGCCCGTTGCCAAAGCGGCGATATCGAATCGGTCGCGCATGCACTCGAGGGCGCCCAACATCCACGTATCCATCTATTTCTTTCGACCAGCCCGATCCATCGCGAACACAAGCTGCGCATGAGTCGCGAGCAGGTATTGGAAACCGCGATCGCCAGCGTGCGTCAAGCGCATGCGCTGTGCGACGATGTCGAATTCTCGGCCGAAGATGCGCTGCGTACCGAACCGGAATTCCTCGTCGAGATTTTCTCCGCCGCGATCGCCGCGGGCGCGAGCACGATCAACATTCCCGACACCGTCGGCTACACCACGCCGAACGAAATCGCCGCCTTGTTCGCGCGCTTGAAACGCGAAATCGTCGGCATCGAACGCGCCGTGATGAGCGCGCATTGCCATAACGATCTCGGCCTCGCCGTCGCCAACAGCATGGCCGCGATCGAGCACGGCGCGCGTCAGGTCGAATGCACCATCAACGGCATCGGTGAGCGTGCCGGCAACGCCGCGCTTGAAGAAATCGTGATGCTGCTGCGCACGCGACCGGGCTATTACAACATCGATACCGGCATCGACAGCACGCGCCTGTATCCGACCTCACGCCTGCTCGCGTGCCTCACCGGCCAGAACGTGCAACGCAATAAAGCAGTGGTTGGCGAGAACGCGTTTGCGCACGAATCCGGCATCCACCAGCACGGCATGTTGCGCCATCGTTCGACCTACGAAGTGATGAAACCCGAGGACGTCGGTTTCGCGCGTACCAACCTCGTGCTCGGCAAACACAGCGGTCGGCATGCGTTGCGCGAGCGCATCGAACATCTCGGTTTGCAGGTGGACGATGTCGCGCTGAACAGCGTGTTCGAGCGTTTCAAGATTCTCGCCGACAAGAAAAAAGAAGTGTTCGACAGCGATATCGAAGCGCTGTTGCTCGGCCTCGATCCCGACGCGCAAGGCCCGTGGCGCATCGAGAGTTTGCACGCGAGCTCGCAGGTTGGCGGCGCGGCCACGGCGAGCGTGCGCCTGCGGCGCAGCGACGGCATCCAAGCCGCAGCAAACGCGAGCGGCGACGGCCCGGTGCATGCGACCTTGCGCGCTTTGGAAATAGCCACCGGCTGCGCGCTCGAAGTCAGCGATTTCCAGATTCGCAGCGTCAGCATGGGCGGCGATGCGCAAGGGCAGGCCAGCGTCAACGTGTTTCACGACGCACGCGAATATCGCGGCCGCGGCGCCAGTACCGACATCATCGAGGCCGCCGCGCTGGCGTTCCTCGAAGTGCTCAATCGCATTCATCGTAATCAAGCTGCCGTGGATACCACGCCGTTGCGCGCCATCAACGCCTGACCCTTACACACAATGACACGACGAGACCGCCGCGATGTTCAATCCACCACCGAATTTCCTCTGGCACAACGGCCAGATCAAACCCTGGGCCGAAGCCACAGTGCATGTGAGCGTGCATGCGCTGCATTACGGCTCGTCGGTTTTCGAAGGCGTGCGCGCGTACGAAACGCCGCAGGGCGCGCAGATATTTCGCCTGCACGATCACACCGATCGGCTGTTCCATTCAGCGCGGGTCTATGAAATCGACATGCCGTACAGCGAAGAGGAACTCCGCAGCGCGTGCAAGCAGGCCGTAACCGCGAACGGATTGCGCTCGGCGTATCTGCGACCGATCGCATTTCGCGGTTACGGTGCGCTCGGCGTCTATGCCGAAGTGCCGACCGAAGTTTCGGTGCTCGCGTTTTCGTGGGGCAGCCTGCTCGGCAAGGACGCGCTCGAACACGGCGTCGATGTTTGTGTTTCATCGTGGCAACGTTGCGCCCCGAACACTTTGCCGGCAATGGCGAAAGCGGGTGGCAACTATCTGTCGAGCCAGCTCGTGACGCGCGAGGCGCATCGACTCGGTTTCCACGAAGGCATCGCACTCGGCGCCAATGGATTGCTCAGCGAAGGCGCCGGCGAAAACCTGTTCCTCGTGATGAAAGGCAAACTCTACACGCCGCCGTGCAGCGCCGGTGTGCTGGCCGGCATCACACGCGACAGCGTGATGACACTGGCGTCCGATCTGGGCATCGAAACCATCGAACGCGACATGCCGCGCGAATCGCTGTATTTCGCCGACGAGGTTTTCCTCACCGGCACCGCTGCGGAAATCACGCCGGTGCGCTCGGTCGATCGCAAGCAAGTCGGTCGCGGCGGTCGTGGTCCGATCACACAGCGTTTGCAGGAAGCGTTTTTTGGCTTGTTCAATGGCCGCACCGAAGATCGTTACGGCTGGCTCACGCCGGTCGGCGCCACGGCACAAACAACGGCTGCCGAACCTCTGCGCGAGGTCGCCTGATGTCAACACCACGCACTCTACTCGACAAGGTTTGGGACACACATCTCGTGCGTGCCGAAAGCGATGCCACGCCGGCGGTGTTGTACATCGACCTGCATCTGATTCATGAAGTGACGTCACCACAGGCGTTCACCGAATTGCGCGAACGCGGACTCAAGCTGCGTCGTCCCGACAAGGTGCTGGCAACCCTCGATCACTCGACGCCGACCACACAAGCCGATGCCGATGGCACGCGTCATTACGTCACCGCGCAGGCCGAAGCGCAGGTGCATGTGCTCGAGAAAAACTGCCGCGAATTCGGCGTCGAGCTGCGCGGCTGGGACAGCGCCGAACGCGGCATCGTGCACGTGATCGGCCCGGAACTCGGCGCAACTCAACCTGGCATGACCATCGTCTGCGGCGACAGCCACACCAGCACGCACGGCGCGTTCGGCGCGCTCGCGTTCGGCATCGGCACGAGCGAAGTCGCGCATGTCATGGCCAGCCAGTGCCTGCTGCAACGCAAGCCGAAATCATTGGCCGTGGAAGTGAGCGGCACGTTCGCGCCTGGCGTCGGCGCCAAGGATCTGATACTGCATGTGATCGGCATCATCGGTATCAACGGCGGCACGGGCCACGTCATCGAATATCGCGGCGCTGCGATCCGCGCGTTGTCGATGGAGGAACGCATGACCGTGTGCAACATGTCGATCGAGGCCGGCGCCAAGGCCGGTTTGATCGCGCCGGACGACGTCACGTTCGCTTACCTGCACGGCCGCAATCTCGCGCCAAAAAATGCCGACTGGGATGCCGCCGTCGCACGCTGGAAAAATCTGCACAGCGATGCCGATGCGAAGTTTGATCGCAGCGTGCACATCAATGCCAAAGACGTGCGCCCGACCGTGAGTTACGGTACGCATCCGGGCATGGTCGTCGGCATCGATCAACACGTGCCCGCCGCAAACAGCGCGCAGGACGAACGCGCGTTGCGTTACATGCAGATCGAATCCGGCAAGTCGATGCTGGGTGTGCCGGTCGACATCGTATTCATCGGCAGTTGCACGAACGGGCGCCTGTCCGACCTGCGCGCGGCAGCGAATGTGCTGGCCGGACGCAAGGTTGCCAGCAGCGTGCGCATGCTCGTAGTGCCGGGTTCGGTCGCGGTGCAACGCGCTGCCGAGAACGAAGGCCTCGATAAAATTTTCCGCGCCGCCGGTGCCGAATGGCGCGAGCCGGGCTGCTCGATGTGCATCGCGATGAACGGCGATCTAGTCGCGCCCGGACAACTCGCCGTGAGCACGTCGAATCGCAATTTTGAAGGCCGCCAGGGGCCGGGCGCACGCACCGTGCTGGCGAGCCCGCAAACCGCCGCCGCGAGTGCAATCGCCGGACATATCGCCGATCCGCGTGACTATCTCAGCGCAGGAGTCGCCGCATGAAACCACTACGTCACCTGCGTTCGCGCACGATCGTGCTGCCGTTCGAGAATATCGATACCGATCGGATTATTCCCGCGCGTTTTCTGACCACGACCGAACGCAGCGGCCTCGGCAAATTCGCGTTCCAGGATTGGCGTTATCGTGCCGATGGTTCGCCCGATCCGGCGTTCGTGCTTAATCAGCCGCGTGCACGCGGTGCCGAGATTCTCGTTGCCGGGCGCAATTTCGGTTGCGGCTCGTCGCGCGAACACGCGCCGTGGGCGTTGCTCGATTGCGGCATCCGTGCGGTGCTGAGTTCGGAAATCGCCGATATCTTTCGTGGCAACGCACTCAAGAACGGCTTGCTCGCGATCGTGCTGAGCGAATCCGAACATCGTTACCTGCTCGATCATCCAGGCATCGAACTGGCAATCGATCTCGTCGCCGGCCACATCGAATTGCCCGATGGCGGCCGTTTCAGTTTTGCGATGGATGCGTTCGCGCGGCATTGCCTGATCGAAGGCGTGGATCAACTCGGTTTCCTGCTGCGCTGCGAAGACGACATCGCGCGTTTCGAGGCGCGCGCTGCATGAAGGCCAACATCGTCATCCTGCCCGGCGACGGCATCGGCCCGGAAGTCACCACCGCTGCGGTCGAATGTTTGCACGCCGTCGCGAAAAAACACGACCACGACTTTGCATTCTCCGAGCACCTGCTCGGCGGCTGTGCGATCGATGCCGAAGGCACGGCGTTGCCGGAGTCGACGCGCAGTGCGTGTCTTGCCGCCGATGCGGTTTTGCTCGGCGCGGTCGGTGGGCCGAAGTGGTCCGATCCGAAAGCAAGCGTTCGACCAGAACAAGGCCTGCTCGGCTTGCGTGCGACGCTCGGCGTGTTCGCTAACCTGCGTCCGATCAAGGTGCATGCGCGCGCCGCCGCACTCTCGCCACTGAAACCCGAGCGGCTGGCCGGCGTCGACATCTTGTTCGTGCGCGAACTCACCGGCGGCGTGTATTTCGGCGACAAAACCCGTACACCAGAAGCCGCCAGCGACCTGTGCCGCTACAGCGTCATCGAGATCGAACGTGTGTTGCGACGCGCGTTTGAATTGGCGCAGTCGCGCCGGCGCAAACTGACCTCGGTGGACAAGGCCAATGTCATGGAAACTTCGCGGCTATGGCGCGAAACCGCGGTGCGGATCGCGCCCGAATTCCCCAACGTGAAACTCGAACACCAGCTTGTCGATTCGATGGCGATGTTGCTGCTCACACGCCCGGCCGACTACGACGTGATCGTTACCGAAAACCTGTTCGGCGACATTCTCACCGACGAAGCCGCGGTGTTGTGCGGTTCGCTCGGATTGCCGCCGTCGGCATCGCTCGGCGCGGGCAAGGTCGGATTGTACGAACCGATCCACGGCTCGGCGCCGGACATCGTCGGTCAGCACAAGGCGAACCCACTCGGCACGATCGCAAGTGCGGCGTTGCTGCTGCGTTATTCGCTGAATCTCGAAGCCGAAGCGCTAGCGCTCGAAGCCGCGATTTCGGCCACGCTCGATGCCGCTATCTTCACGCCCGATCTCGGCGGCAATCACCGCACGCAGCAAGTGACCGCCGCCGTGCTGGAACGATTGCAATGATTTCCTCATTCCCCTGCGAGAGTTTTTTCCATGCATAGCGATGTGATGAAAACCGGCCCCGATCGTGCGCCCACGCGCGCGATGATGCGTGCCACCGGACTCGACGATGCGGCCATCGCGAAACCGCTGATCGCGGTCGTGCATACGTGGTCGAACGTGTCGCCGTGCAATTTGAATTTGCGCGATCTCGCGAACGCTGCCGCCGACGGTATTCGCGTCGCAGGCGGCACGCCGGTCGAGTTCAATACGATCGCGATCACCGACGGCATGGCGATGGGCACACCTGGCATGCGCGCGTCGCTGGTGTCGCGCGAAGTCATCACCGATTCGATCGAGCTCGCCGTTACCGGTCACAGCCTCGATGCGGTAGTGATTTTGTGTGGCTGCGACAAGACTATTCCGGCCGCGGCGATGGCGCTCGCGCGCATGAATTTGCCGGGCCTGGTGTTGTATGGCGGCAGCATCGCGCACGGCAAACATCACGGCAAATCGATTACGGTGCAGGAAGTTTTCGAAGCCGTCGGCGCACACGGTGCGGGCAAACTCGACGACGCCGGACTCAACGAAATCGAACGCAATGCCTGTCCCGGTGCAGGCGCGTGCGGCGGCCAATTCACCGCGAACACGATGGCGATGGTGCTGACCGCGCTCGGCCTGTCACCACTCGGTCTGAACGATATTCCCGCCACGCACGTAGACAAACTCGGCGCGGCAAAGCGCTGCGGCGAGCTCGCGCTGGCGCTGCTGAAAAACGGCCCGCTGCCGCGCGAAATTCTGACACCAACCGCGTTCCGCAATGCGGCGCGTCTGGTTGCCGCGACCGCTGGATCGACCAACGGCGTGTTGCATTTGCTGGCGATTGCGCACGAGGCCGGAGTTGTGCTCGATCTCGAAGATTTTGAATCGGCATCACGCGCCACACCGGTCATTGCCGACCTCAAACCGGGCGGTCGTTTCACCGCGGTGGAACTCACCGAAGCCGGCGGCACTGCACTCGTCGCGAATACGCTGCGCACGGCCGGTTTGCTCGACGATACGATCACCGTCACCGGGCGTTCCTTGTTCGCCGAACTCGATGCAGCAGCAGCACCCGCGCTCGATCAGAAAGTGGTCTATCCAGTCAGCGCGCCGCTCAAGCCGCGCGGCGGTTTTGCGATTCTGTACGGTAATGTGGCACCCGAAGGTTGCATCCTCAAACTCTCGGCGCACGGCACCCAAACTTTCAGCGGCCCGGCGCGCGTGTTCGAGGGCGAAGCCGATGCGTTCGCCGCCGTGCAGGGCGGCAAGATCAACGCGGGCGATGTGATCGTGATCCGCAACGAAGGCCCAGCTGGCGGCCCCGGCATGCGCGAGATGCTGGCCGTGACCGCAGCGTTGGTCGGGCGCGGACTCGGCGACGATGTCGCGCTGATTACCGACGGTCGATTCTCCGGTGCGACGCACGGCTTCATGGTCGGCCATATCGCGCCCGAAGCCGCGCGTGGCGGGCCGATTGCGCTGCTACACGAAGGCGACATCGTCGTGATCGATGCCGAGGCGCGTCAACTGCACAGCAACGCCGATCTTGAATCACGGCGTGCCAACTGGCGCGCACGACCGCCGGTCGAAACGCGCGGCGCACTCGCCAAATACGCACGACTGGTCAGCTCCGCATCGCGCGGCGCAGTGACTGAAGCCTAGCCGTTTATACGTCCATATCTTTATTCACAGCTTCATTCCATTCGACCTGAATCCACGGAGTAGTCATGAGTACCAACAGCACCGCAATCCCGACCATCGCCGCCCTGCAGGGCAAGCGCATCGCCGTTCTCGGCTATGGCAGCCAAGGCCGCGCGCACGCGCTGAACCTGCGCGATTCCGGCCTCGATGTCGTAGTCGGTTTGCGCCCGAACGGGCCAACCTCGAAGAAGGCCGAGGAAGACGGTTTGCGTGTGCTCGCGCCGGCCGACGCCGTGCGTGATGCCGACCTCATCGCCGTGCTGACGCCCGACATGGTGCAGCCCGCGTTGTATCGCGATGCGATCGCGCCGAACATCAAACCCGGCGCGGCGTTGTTGTTCGCGCATGGCTTCAATGTGCATTTCAAGCAGATCGACGCGCGCAAGGATATCGACGTGATTCTGGTCGCGCCAAAAGGCCCGGGTGCGCTGGTACGCCGCGAATACGAAATCGGTCGGGGCGTGCCGTGCCTGTTCGCCGTCCATCAGGACGCCACCGGCCATGCCGAAGAAAAAGCCAAGGCGTATGCGGCGGGCATCGGCGGAGCGCGCGCGATGTTGATCGCGACCGATTTCAAGGAAGAAACCGAAACCGATTTGTTTGGCGAACAGGCCGTACTTTGCGGCGGTGCGAGCGAACTCGTCATCGCCGGATTCGAGACCCTGGTCGAAGCCGGTTACCAACCCGAGATCGCGTATTACGAAGTAATGCACGAGCTCAAGCTGATCGTCGATTTATTCTACGAAGGCGGCATCACACGCATGCTCGAATTCGTTTCCGAGACCGCGCAATACGGCGATTATGTCAGCGGTCCACGTATCGTCGATGCGGCGACCAAGGCGCGCATGAAAGCCGTGCTCACCGATATTCAGGACGGCACGTTCGCGAAAAACTGGACCGCCGAATACCAGGCCGGCCTGCCGAACTACAAGAAATTCAAGCAGGCCGATCTCGATCACCCGATCGAAGTCGTCGGCAAGGCGCTGCGTGCGCGCATGCCGTGGTTGAACGCCGCCGCCAAACCTGCCGAAGCTGCTGCGCCGTTGCAGAAAGCGAGCTGATCGTCGCGCCTCAATTCGTCTGAAAACTGGAATCGATATCGTGAATGCACAACTCGAAAGTCTCGCCGAGACGACCGCACATCCGCTTGCAGGCACAGCCATGAGCGGCGCGGACATTGTCGTGCAGGTACTCGCCGACGAAGGCGTGGGCGTGTTGTTCGGCTATTCCGGCGGCGCCATTCTGCCGGTGTACGACGCGATCTTCCGCTACAACCACGAACATGCGGATGCGCGCGGAAAAGATCCGTTGCCACTGATCGTGCCGGCCAACGAACAAGGCGCAGGATTCATGGCAGCGGGTTATGCGCGGGCGTCGGGCAAGGTCGGCGTGGCCGTGGTCACGTCCGGCCCCGGCGCCACGAATACGGTGACGCCGGTGCGCGATTCGATGGCCGATTCGATTCCGCTGGTGGTGATTTGCGGCCAAGTGCCGACGCCGGCGATCGGCACGGATGCGTTTCAGGAAGCGCCGATCAGCAACATCATGGGCGCCTGCGCAAAACATGTGTTCCTCGTGACGCAGGCGGCACTTCTCGAAGCCACCATGCGCACCGCGTTCGAGCTCGCGCGCACCGGTCGGCCCGGACCTGTGGTGATCGATATTCCGAAGGATGTACAGAACGCCAACCTGATTTTCCAAGGCCACGGCAAATTGCCGATTCCGGGTTATCGCGCACGTTTGCGCGCGATCGAAAAGGCGAGTCTCGATACCGGCGCCTGCGCCGAATTTTTCGCCGCATTACAACTCGCGAAACGTCCGCTGATCTATGCCGGCGGCGGCGTAATTGCCGCGGATGGCGCGCGTGCATTGCGCGAGTTTGCACAGGCGTTTGCGATTCCGGTCACGACCACCTTGATGGGCCTGGGCGCGTATGACACGACGGATCCGCTGGCGCTGCACATGCTCGGCATGCACGGCACCGCTTACGCGAACTACAGCGTCGACGATTGCGATTTCGTGTTCGCGCTCGGCGCGCGGTTTGATGATCGTGTTGCCGGTTTGCCGGAAAAATTTGCTGCCGGCGCAAAATTCATCGCCCAGATCGATATCGATCCAGCCGAAATCGGCAAGGTTAAACGCGTGCACTGGCATCATCTCGGTGAGCTCGCCAATGCGCTGGATCGATTGCGCGAATACGCCTCGGCGCGCGGATTTGCGCCGCACGACGATGGCCGTTTCAACGACTGGCATGCACATATCGCAGTGCTCAAACGCGACCACGCGATGAACTACGATCGCAACAGCGTACTCATCCAGCCGTACGCGGTGATTGAGGCGATAAATGCGATCACCCAGGGCCGCGCGATCATCAGCACCGGCGTCGGTCAGCACCAGATGTGGGCCGCGCAGTATTTCGATTTTCGCGAGCCGCGGCATTGGCTCACGTCTGGCTCAATGGGCACGATGGGTTTCGGTTTGCCGGCGGCGATCGGCGCGCAGTTCGCGCGGCGCGATGCGATCGTGATCGACATCGACGGCGACGCCAGCATCCGCATGAATCTCGGCGAACTCGAAACCGTCACCACCTACGATTTGCCGATCAAGGTCGTCGTGCTCAACAACTGTGGCGACGGCATGGTGCGGCAGTGGCAGAAACTTTTTTTCAAGGGTCGTTTCGCCGGTTCGGACAAAAGTCTGCACAAAAAGGATTTCGTCAAGGCGGCGCAAGCCGACGGATTCGTCTGGGCGCAGCGCCTCGATAAACCCGGCGAAATCGCGCGCGTGATCGCCGATTTCATCGCGTTCGATGGTCCGGCGTTTCTCGAAGTGATGATCGATCCGGATGCCGGCGTGTATCCGATGATCGGCCCTGGCGCGTCTTACGCGCAGATGATCACCGGCGATTTCATCGCCTCGCGCAAGCCGCCGGAACTCGCTGCGACGAATGTCTCCGGCATGTTCTGAGCAACACCGCAAAATATTTCCCATCCAACAATTTACATCGAGATTCGTCTATGTCCGCCAGCCTGCTGTCACGCTCCACCCGCGCGCCAGAAACCGAGCAGCAAGGCTGGTGGCCCCATCGCCAAGGACGTCAACAGACCATGCGCCGCATCATCTCCCTGCTGCTGCAAAACGAAGCGGGCGCACTTGCACGCGTTGCCGGATTATTCTCGGCGCGCGGCTACAACATCGAATCGCTCAGCGTCGCCGCGACGCATGAACCGCAGGTTTCCAGACTCACTTTGGTGATCTACGGCGACGAAGCGGTGGTCGACCAGATCATCAAGCAATCGCGCAAACTGATCGACGTGCTCGATGTGGTCGATCTGACGTCGCGCGCGCATCTCGAATCAGAATTGCTGATCGTCAAAGTGGAAGTCATGGCCGGCCGCGAAGACGCGCTCGATGCGTGCCTGTATCGCCACCACAGCTTCACCGTCGATGAAACCGACCGTGTGCGCACCTTGCAATTCGCCGGTCGCGGCGAACTCGTGGATGCATTTTTGCGCGAACTTTCGGGCGTCTCGCGGCTGCTCGAACTCGCGCGCAGCGGCACCGCTGCGGTCGAATGCGGCAAGGCGGTGTTGGCCAGCGCGGGATAATCGGGATTTGAGCGCTTTAGTTCGTCATTCCAGCGCAGGCTGGAATCAATTTTTGATTTTTTGCTGGCCTAGCGACATCTCGAAGCCCGTGGATCAAGGTCAAAATGGATTCCAGCCTGCGCTGGAATGACGAGCAAAGGTGTGGTGATGTGGCGTAGACGCCATCGACCCAACACAGTAACGTGATCCCGAATATGCGCCGCATCAACACGACGTGACGCTCAACTCGGAGCAAGTGATGGTATCGAGCAACGGTTGGTTTGTCTGGGCATTACTCTCGGCGATGTTCGCCGCGTTCACCGCAATCTTCGCCAAGATCGGCCTTGAAGGCATCGACTCCGATTACGCCACGCTGATCCGCACGTTCGTGATCATCGCGGTACTTGGCGGCTTCGTTTATTTCACCGGCAAATGGAGCAGCCCGCTCGCGCTGCCACCGCGAACCTGGTTGTTCCTGACCTTGTCGGGGCTTGCCACCGGCGCGTCGTGGGTGTGTTATTTCCGTGCGCTTAAAATCGGTGATGCCTCGAAAGTGGCACCCGTTGATAAATTCAGTCTTGTGCTTGTCGCGATTTTTGCGTTCGCCTTTCTCGGCGAGCGCCCGAGCCTGCGCGAATGGCTCGGCATTGCAATGGTCGGCGCCGGCGTGATCGTGCTGAGTTTCAAGCGCTAGCAAGTCGCCGGCCTGCTCGCTTGCGGCACATATTTTGAAAATTTGTCTGATGTTATTTATCTCAGGAAATCTGCGCCATGACCGATCAGCAAACAGAATCCATCCGCAACGCACTCGCCGAATGGCATCGCATGATCGCGAGCGGTGATCTCAGTCAGCTACCAGCATTGCTGCATCCCGATGCGCTATTCCGCTCGCCAATGGCGTTCAAGCCGTATCGCAGCGCGCAGGCGGTGGCGATGATCCTCGGCACCGTGATCACGATTTTCAAGAACTTCGTTTACGAGCGTCAATTCATCAGCAGCGATGGCATGAGCGTAACCTTGGAATTCAGCGCGACGGTCGGTGACAAACAACTGAAAGGTGTCGACCTGATCCTTTTCGACGAGCACGGCAAGATCGTCGAGTTCGAAGTGATGATCCGCCCGATCAATGCCACCGCCGCACTCGGCGAGGAAATGGGCAAACGTCTCGGCGCATCGCTGCCGACGTTCAAGGTCGAGCAGTAGTAGAGCGCCGCTATTGCGCCAAGGACGCTGATTGACAGCTCGCGCCGAGCGTGACGAAGTTTACGGTGACACGCGCGGTGAACAGGCCTTGCAGCGCGAGAAAGCCGGCGGTGTCGACATAGCCGCCGTTGAACGTCAGTACCTTTGGAGTCGAGATTTGCATGAGCCTGACTCCTTGTAGGAATGGGGAAACTGTGTCACCCACCCCAGCGCACTTCGGCGCCGAGGTAGTCCAATTCCACTGAACCTCAAACCCCGAAATCTTCCGTTCGATCCGCGCCGCGCCCACTGATTTTTTTAACGCCCGCTCCAGCAGGCTAATGCCCTTCTCCCCGCGCTCGCTCCCGATCGAAAAGGTCGAACGCACCGTGCGCCGCTTCGGAAACTCCGTCGGCAGCATGCGCCACTAACAGCCACTTTTGAGGAGGTAGCGGACTGCGCAAAATACGTCGTACAGATCCAAGCGACGTGGGCTGTCCTTCTTGCGCGCGCTTTCCAGCAAAGCACGAATCTGCTCAAACTGGGCGCAACTGATGTCACCCGCGGATAAGTTGATCTCATCCTGCCAGTATCGGCACTCCGGTCTCATAGACTGAGACTTTGAACAGGCTCTAAGGCGGGATTACGGGCCTGTCAGGAATTTTGTGTTTGGGGCATAACATGACAAACAGGAGCATGTATGCCAAGCAAACCCAAGACCGCTACGGCGGCCAGTGCGGCGTTG
>JAYVTP010000082.1:0-14776 GCA_043788685.1 Pseudolysobacter sp.
AAATGGTTTCTACCGATAGGCCGTTGTCGAACATGCGTGGGTTTGGCGAAAGACCGGGATTGGCCTGTACATATCGGCGACGCCGCGTGCAAGGACTGAAAGATTGGCTTATGTGTTCCAGGCGGGCGCGCAAAAGTGCCACAATCGGCAATTGTGGCCTGACGGCTGCATCCGATACGAGTTCGTCCCCATGAGAACTCGCACTCATCCAGCAGCGGGGAAATACAACGTGACCACAAACGCTTTATCCGGCGCCGAACCGCGCAACGAACTTACCGCTCGCAGCCTGATCCTGGGCGTGCTTATCACGGTGGTATTCACTGCGGCCAACGTCTATTTCGGCCTCAAGGCCGGCCTCACGTTTGCCACCTCGATCCCGGCCGCGGTGATCTCGATGGCGATCCTGCGCGGCTTCAAGGGCGTCACGCTGCAGGAGAACAATATCGTGCAGACCGTCGCCTCGGCGGCGGGCACGTTGTCATCGATTATTTTTGTCTTGCCCGGCCTGATCATGATCGGCTGGTGGACCGGATTTCCGTACTGGGTTTCCTTCAGCATCTGCGCGCTCGGCGGCATTCTCGGAGTGATGTATTCGATCCCGCTGCGGCGCGCGTTGGTGACCAATTCCGATCTGCCATATCCCGAGGGCGTGGCTTGCGCCGAAGTGCTCAAGGTCGGCGCGGGTGAGGGGGAAGACGCCGCCGCGGGTGTGGCGTCGAATCGCGCCGGACTGCTCGCAGTGATGTGGGGTTCGATTGTCTCTGCCGTGTTCGCGGTGATCGTCGCGACCCGGTTGTTCGCGAGCGATGTGGTGCAATATTTCCGCCTCGGCGGCAGCGCCAATGGCACGGGTGGCGGCGTAACCGGTTTCGATTTTTTCCTGTCGTTCGCGTTGTTCGGCGTTGGCCATCTGGTCGGCTTGTGGGTGGGTGTGGCGATGCTGGTGGGCGCAATCATCGGCTGGGGCTGGGGCGTGCCGCATTTCTCGGCGCTGGTGACGGACACCGGGCCGCTTGCAGATTTCGCACTCGCGACGTGGAGTCACAAAGTGCGTTTCGTCGGCGCCGGCACGATTGCTGTCGCCGCGGTCTGGACGCTCGCCAAACTGGTCAAGCCGGTCATCAGCGGACTGAGTTCGGCGATGGCGGCATCTCGCGCACGCAACGCTGGCAATGCGGGTCTGCTGCCACGTACCGAGCAGGATATTCCGATCGGTATGGTGGGTCTGATATCGCTGTTGTGCCTGTTGCCGATCGGCTGGTTGCTAGCAGATTTTGCGTCGGGCGCGGGTGGCGGTCTGGCGGAACACATGTGGCTGCTGGTCGGTGGTGGACTGATCTACATCGTGGTCATGAGTTTTTTCGTCTCCGCCGTGTGCGGCTATATGGCCGGCCTGATTGGGTCGTCCAACAGTCCGCTGTCGGGCATCGGTATTCTCGTTGTGATCGGTGCGGCGCTGTTGCTGGTGTTTGGCGTGCGCGCGGCGTTGCCGCCCGGCAGTGAAAACGCGCTGGTGGCATTTGCGTTGTTCGTCACCTCGATCGTTTTCGCCGCGGCGGCGATCGCCAACAACAATCTGCAGGATCTCAAAACGGGCCAACTCGTTGATGCCACGCCGTCGAAACAGCAGTGGGCGCTTGTGGTCGGCGTGATCGCAGGCGCGGCGATCATTCCGCCGATTCTCGATCTGCTCAACCACGCGTATGGTTTTGCCGGCGCGCCGGGTCCGCACCACGATCATCCGTTGCCCGCACCGCAGGCCGGTCTAATCTCCGCGCTGGCGCAAGGTGTAATCCAGAACAATATTGACTGGAGCCTGATCCAGATCGGCGCGCTGATCGGTGTCGTCATGATTGCGCTCGACGAAACGCTGCGCCGCACAACCGCCTCAGCGCATTTGTCGCCGCTCGCCGTGGGGCTCGGAATTTATCTGCCGACGCAAAGCACCTTGATGGTAGTGGTTGGCGCGATCGCCGGCTGGTGGTTTGATCGCCGCGCCGATCGTAGCGCGAAAAATCCCGAAGGTACCAAACAACTCGGCGTGCTGCTCGCCTCCGGCATGATCGTCGGCGAAGGCTTGCTCGGCGTGGCAATTGCCGCGTTCGTCGCGTTTTCCGGCAGGGATTACCCGCTGCAAATCGTCAGCGATTCCTTTGCCGAAGGCCCGGCGTTGTGGATCGGTGGCATTGCGTTCGCGGCGGTGGTGTACGCGCTGTATCGCTGGGTGGGTGGGCTCGGGCGCGCATTGCCAAGCGTGTGATGCAAACCAATGATTTCGACCAGCAACTCCGGTGCGTTTGCAGCGGTGTTGCTGATCAGAACAAGTCACATTGCCCCGTCCCGGCTGCAGGGCAGGTCTTGTGTGGCATCGAGTTACTGCAATTCGAATCCGTCGCGGAAGATTACCTCTGGCGCATACAGCTCGGTAGTGGCGAGTGCGCCGCTACTGCCTTGGCCGCCGGCAACCAGAACCCGACCAGATGGCAGCATCGTTGCTGTGTGGCCTGCACGCGCCAGACTCATATTGGCGGCGCCAATCCAGGCGTTGGTGCTCGGGTCATACAGCTCGGCACTGGCGATTGGAATGCCCGAGTTGCCTTGGCCGCCACCCGCCAACAGCACCTGCCCGGAGGGCAGAAGTGTGGCGGTATGGTCATAGCGCGCAATAGCGAGGTTGCCGGTAATGCCCCAGGTATCCGCAGCCGGATCATACCGCCCGGCGCTGACCAGCGTCGTACCGTTGTAGCCCGCCGCTACCAGCACTTTGCCAGAGTGCAGCAGCGTAGCGGTATGGTAATAGCGGGTATTGGTGAGGCTAGCTGCGGCACTCCAAGTGTTGCTGGCCGCCAGATAGCGCTCGGCACTGGCAAAAAAAGTACCACTATCGAAGCCTCCCGCGACCAGCACTTCACCTGAGGGCAGCAGCGTCGCGGTATGGATAGCCCGAGCGGTCGCGAGGTTTCCTGCTGCGCTCCAAGTGTTCGCGACCGGATCATACTGCTCGGCGCTGGCCCGAGTGCCGCCAGTGCCGGTGCCACCGGCGACCAGCACTTTGCCGGAGGGCAGCAATGTGGCAGTGTGAGCATAGCGGCTGATACTCATGCTGGCGGGAGTGGCCCAGGTGTTGCTGGCGGGGTCATACAGTTCGGTGCTGTCGAGATAGCCCGAGTTAACCCCACCTGCGATCAGTACCTTGCCGGATGGCAGCAGCGTAGCGGTGTGGCTGGTGCGACCAGTTGCCAGATTACCCGCCGCGTTCCATGTGCTGGAAACCGGGTCATACAGCTCGGCGTTTGTGGAATAGGTGGCGCCATTGGCCCCACCCGCTACCAGCACTTTGCCAGAGAGTAACAGCGTGGCCGTGTGCCCCTGGCGAGCGGTAGAGAGGCTGCCCGCCGCAGTCCATGTGTTCGTGGCCGCCTGGGCCACAGAAACGGCAAAGATCAACCCGACGAGAATCGTGCCGACTTGGGGTAAACACTGAATTACGCGCATGATCTTCATGACCTCTCCTGACTCGAACTACCTCTGGTTTGAGGTCTGACGGCAACAGAATATTGCGCACGTGCCAGTGCGTGTTGTAAGCGTGGAGTGCAAAGTATTGTGCGCTAATAGATCGAGCGCGGCACTAACCTACGATCATGAGCAGCGATGACAAGCAGCGCTAACGTCAGCAGCGCTGCCCCCCCAGGCCTGCATCGCGGCAAACCGTCGATCGTCGCCATCAATCATGCTGCTCGGTGTCGGTGATCTTCCCATATCGCAGCTTACAGCGCTGAATGCCAGCTTTTCCACGCGTATCGCGAATGCGCTGCGCCGCGCATACAATTCATGCGAGTAAAAAATCGTCTGGGGAGAAACGTTTTGTTGATTGTGCCGTTGCATCGCAGTCTGAGCCGCGCGAATTTTCCGCTGATGACGGTGCTGCTGATCTTGGCGAATTGTTTTGTGTTTCTGTTTCTGCAATCCGGCGACGAGCGCGTTTCGCGGCGCGCTTTTGCGTATTACCAACAGGCACATCTGGACGATGTCGAGTTTCCGGCCTACCTCGAATGGTTGCGCGATCACGACGATAACGCAAAAAAAATGCAACTGGCGCGGTCGCTGCCAGCCGCCGTGCGCGTGCATCTGATCGAGTCAGACGAGGCATTTGTCACTGCGCTTGACGAAGATCGCGTGATCCTGCCGACGCACAAGGATTACGCGGATTGGCACGACAAACGCGTCGAATTTGAGCGGATTCGCGACAGCTCATTCACGACTCGGCATGTGTTGCGTTATTCGAAATTCGAACCCGGACGCATCTTCTCGTCGATGTTCATGCATGGCGGTTTGGGTCATCTTGTCGGCAACATGGTTTTTCTCGCGATGCTTGGCCTGCTGGTGGAAGGCGCGCTCGGTACGGTATGGTTTCTGGCGTTGTATCTCGCCGGTGGCATCGGCGCAGCGTGCGCCAGCCTTGCTTGGCATTGGGGCGATCACGGCGCGTTGCTCGGTGCATCCGGTGCGATCGCGGCACTCATGGGTGCGTATTGCGTGCTGTGGGGTTTGCGCAAGGTGCGCGTGTTCTACTGGTTTTTTATCGTGTTCGATTATGTGCGTGTGCCTGCGCTGACATTGCTGCCGATCTGGTTCGGCTGGCAACTGTCGAGCATGTGGCTGGAGCGCGGCGCAAATGTTGCGTTCGATGCGCATGCCGGTGGCATTCTATGCGGCGCCGCACTGGCGTTTTTATTGCGCCGTTATGGTCGCGTGCGCGACGATTTTGTCGAGGAGGATGAACGCGTCGAGCGACAGGCCGATAACGCTATTGCCTTCGACCAGGCGCTGCAATTGCTGGGCCGGCTCGAACTCGGCAAGGCGCGCGAAATACTCGACCGCATCGATCGTGAAGAACCCGGCCAGCTGCGTGTGCTGATCGCCTTGTATCGTTGTGCGCGTTACGATAATTCGCCGGATCGACTCGATGTCGCCGCGACTCGCGTGCTCGGCTTTGCAGCGAAAAGCGATGCCGATATTCGCGAACTCAAAATTATCTGCGACGACTATTTGAAATTCTGCGCCGGTACGCAGCGACTCGCCGCCGACACGTTGATGCGACTGGTAACGCCGTGGTTACGCATCGGCGAAGATACCGCTGCCGAAACATTGCTGCGAACCGTCGCCGCGCAGTCACCGAACCTGCCGACCTTGCCCGCAGCATGGTTTGCGTTGGCGCTGCGTGCGCCCGAAGGCTCAACGCAGCGCCGTGCGCGACTACAGCATGTGGTGCAGCATCATGGACAAAGTATGTTTGCGCCAAAGGCCCAATTCCTGTTGCAACAGAGTTGACGATCAGCTCACGGCGCTGAAGTTTTCGCCGGTTGAGTGCCTGCCTTGGGAGATCCGGCAGCAGCCATGATGCGCTGGATCAATGCGAGCTGAGCATCGATCTCGGGCAAAAGCGCATGCTCGGGATAGCTCGTTTTCAGATACTGCAAAACCCCACAGGCTTTGTCATCCTCGTTCATGCGTTCGTGCAGCAAGTTGGCCACGAGCAGATAGTTGCGCGGGATTTCGCGGCTCTTGGGGAAACGTTTGTGGAAACCCGACAGCAGTCGCAACGCTACCTGCGGCTGACCCAGTTGTGCGGCCTTGTGTGCGAGACGCGTGACCTGCTCCGCATCAGTCGGCGCGAAGGCGGGATCGAGCGTCTGGCATTCGCGCAAAATATCGAGGGCGAGGCGGTCCTTGTCCTGTGCCAGCAGGATGTTGAGATACTCCTGACCGTGGCGCAGCGACTCGGTCTTGTCATCGGTCAAGCGCAGCAGCTTGCGATATTGCGTATGCACCGAATCAGTGCCGCCACGGCTGCGCAAATGCCCGCGCAACATTTCTGTCGCAGCCTCGGGTTTGCCTTCGCGTACGAGTGCGCCGACCTGATCGAGCAGCTCCTGATCCGGGTCGGGCCTTGCCTTGAGGCGCGCCAGTTGCGGCGCAGCGGGTTCGAAACCGACCGCATCGTGATATTGATAAATCAGGTAGCCCATGAGGTGGTACATCACCACCACCGCATAGTTGGAAACGAACGCCACAGCCACCACGGCAACGAAGCGCGGCAGGAATTTCTGTACGAGCGCAGCGGCGTAGGCCTCGCTCAGAAAAATCACGAGACAGAGAAATACTAACGCCAGATACGACCAGCCGATACGCGTGCAGATCGAAATCCACCTCAACGGATTCAGTGCGCTGCCGAGGCTCTGATCCATCGCCAGGGTCATGGTTGCGCCAGGCAGCGAAAATCCGATAAAAACGATCAGCGCGATCGCCAACACCGGGTGCAATAGCCTTGCACCAAACGCGGCGACCACGATCAGGATGAGCATCAGCCAGATCTGTTTCCAGCCAAGGCTGGCATCCACCGACACGCCGATTTCCGGCGGTTCCATGTTGCCGTTGGCGGTAGCGCGTAGGCACTCGAACGCGTATTTGTACATCGCAACAGTAACCAGCAGCACAAGTACCAACGGAATCAGCATGCCGGGCAGAAATATCACGAGCTGGCAAATTGCGAGGATGACAATCGTGATCATCGATCCCATATGTGCCGGATACAGCGTGATTTCGCGCAGGCGATTCCAGAACGGTACGATGGTGGATGGCGGTGGAGCAGGTTGTGTTGACATAAGCCCTGGGTCGGTTAGAGAGTGGGATCGACATGCATCACGCAAGCGTGCGTCGATTGGAGCAAGGTCAGATTCGTCGCAGCAACCATCCTCCGAGTGCCAGCAAAAAAGCACGCTGCCGGCAATTTTCAGGAACAAATCGCTGCGAGTTTTTTGTGCGGGGAAACGCAACTCGTCGGGCGTGCCATACACCCAGCGCATGCGAATGGCCTGCGTCTGCATATGCGTGAATTCGCCAGGTACTAGCGATCCCCATACCTGCGTGCCGGCATCAAGCGGAAAAGTGTAGATGCCTCGTGTCAGCCAAAGGTGTTGCGCCACGCCGTCCACGCGCAAGGCGTCTTCGCCCATGAATTCGGTGTCGATTGTCATCACGGATTTATTCAGCGGAATCTTGCACGCCGCCGCCGGCACTGGCGCACGAACGTTTGATCACGTCGTGGAGCACCACGCGAAACTTCAAACGTGTGAACGAACCGGCGCTGTCGGTATCCAGGATCAAGCCACTGGCGCCGTTCTGGCGCTCGATCTGCGTGTTCAGCGCACCGCGCAGATCGCGTGAACTGGGCTCACCGCCGCGGCTGTGACAGGCCGGCAACAGCGCCAGCGATACGCAGGCGACGACGCCCGCGACAACTCGACTAACCATTCCGATAAATTCCCCAGAGCCCCGGCGCAAAAGCCTATCACGAAGCCGCCGCGTTGAAACTGTTTCAGGCGCTGGCGACGGTTTGATCGACTAACTTCTGCGCCTCTAGCAATATCTGCGCGAGGTGTTCATCGCTGCGAAAACTTTCGCCATAGATCTTGTAGATATTTTCCGTGCCGGACGGGCGTGCGGCAAACCAGCCGGCTTCGGAAATCACCTTGATGCCGCCGATGCCGGCATCATTGCCGGGCGCGCGATTCAGCACTTGCGTGACCTTGGCGCCCGCGAGTTCGGCAATTTGCAGATATTCTGGAGAAAGTTTTGCCAGCATTTGCTTCTGCGCCGGTGTGGCGGCGGCGTCAACGCGATTGGCGTAGGTCGGCCCGAGCGAGTTTTCCAGCGCGCGATAGTTTTCGCCCGGATCGCGACCCGTGTGCGCGAGAATTTCCGCCGACAGCAACGCCGCAACGATGCCGTCCTTGTCGGTGCTCCAGACACTGCCGTCCCTGCGCAAGAACGAGGCGCCCGCGCTTTCTTCGCCACCGAATCCGAGCGAGCCATCGAGCAATCCGTCGACGAACCATTTGAAGCCGACCGGCACTTCGTAAACCGTGCGTCCGAGTTTTTTTGCGACGCGATCGATCATCGTGCTGCTGACGATGGTTTTGCCGATCGCCGCGCCGTGGTTCCAATGCGTACGTTGCGAATACAAATAGTCGATCATCACTGCGAGATAGTGATTCGGCGGCAGCAGCCCAACGCTGTTGCTGACGATGCCGTGACGATCGTGATCGGTGTCGCAAGCAAACGCGATGTCGAACTTGCCGCGCATGTCGAGCAGTCGCTGCATGGCATACTTTGATGACGGATCCATGCGGATCTTGCCATCCCAGTCCACGCTCATGAAACGAAATGTCGGATCGACGACATCGCTGACCACGCTCAGATCAAGTCGATAATGTTCGGCGATACGCGGCCAATAATGCACACCCGCGCCACCGAGCGGATCGACGCCCATGCGAATCTTCGCGCCACGAATGGCATCCATGTCGATAATCTTGCCGAGATCGCTGACATACGCGTGCAGGAAGTCGTGTTCATGCGTGGTCGCGGCGCGGCGCGCGGCTTCCGCAGGTATGCGCCGCACGCCATCGAGCGCTTTTTCGATCAGCTTGTTGGCGTAATCCTGAATCCAGCCGGTGACATCGGTATCGGCCGGCCCACCGTTCGGTGGGTTGTATTTGAAGCCGCCATCGCTCGGCGGATTGTGCGATGGCGTAACCACGATGCCATCGGCAAAACCGCTTTGCCGGCCACGGTTGTAGGTGAGTATCGCGTGCGAAATCAGTGGTGTCGGCGTGAACTCGTGGCCCGCCGCGATCATCGTCTCCACGCCATTCGCGGCGAGCACTTCGAGTGCCGTGTTCAACGCCGGTTGCGACAATGCATGGGTGTCGATGCCAATGAACAACGGACCATCGATATTCTTTTGCCGACGATACGCACAGATCGCCTGGGTGATCGCCAGAATATGCCACTCGTTGAAGCTGCGCTCGAACGAACTGCCGCGATGTCCCGAGGTGCCGAACGCGACACGTTGCGATGCTATGCCTGGATCTGGACGTAGCTCGAAATACGCAGTGAGCAGTTTGTCGATGTCGACCAGCAGACTGTCGGGGGCCGGTTTGCCGGCGAGTGGACTGATGTTCATGCGTCGTGTTTTTTCCTGAGCGAGCGATAACGTTTGATCAAGGCATTGGTCGAACTGTCGTGTCCGAGCGCGGGTTCAGTCTGGCTTTCGAGTTCGGGAATCACGCGCTGAGCGAGTGCCTTGCCGAGTTCGACACCCCATTGATCGAACGCATCGATATTCCAAATCGCGCTCTGCGTGAACACGCTGTGTTCGTACAACGCGACCAGCGCGCCGAGCGTGTGCGGCGTGAGGCGTTCTGCGAGGATTGTATTGCTCGGACGATTACCCGCGAACGTGCGATGCGGCGCCAGCCAGTCGGGCGTACCTTCCGCCTTGACCTCGGCCTCGGTTTTGCCAAAAGCGAGCGCTTCGCTCTGCGCGAACAGGTTCGACATCAGCAGATCATGATGTTCGCCGAGCGGATTCAACGTCTGCGCAAAGCCGATGAAATCGCACGGAATCAAACGTGTGCCTTGATGGATCAGTTGATAAAACGAATGCTGGCCATTCGTGCCGGGCTCGCCCCAGAAAATCGGGCTGGTCGGATAATCGACCGTCGTCCCATCCAGCGTGACGTGCTTGCCGTTGCTCTCCATCACGAGCTGCTGCAAATAGGCGGGGAAGCGTTTCAGGTATTGTTCGTACGGCAACACCGCAACCGCTTGTGCATCGAAAAAATTGCTGTACCACACGGTCAGCAGACCCATCAGTACCGGCAGGTTTTGCGCGAACGGTGCCGAGCGAAAATGCTCGTCCATCGCATGAAATCCATCGAGCATCACGCGGAAATTTTCCGTACCGATCGCAAGCATGGTCGATAGGCCGACTGCGGAATCCATCGAATAACGCCCGCCGACCCAGTCCCAGAATCCGAACATATTGGCCGTGTCGATGCCGAATTTCGCGACTTCATCGGCGTTGGTCGATACCGCCACGAAATGTTTCGCCACCGATTTTTCATCGCCGAGTTTTTTCAGCGTCCAGGCGCGTGCAGTGCGCGCGTTGGTCAGGGTTTCGAGCGTGGTGAAGGTTTTCGAGCAGACAATGAACAAGGTTTCGGCAGGATCGAGATCGTGCGTTGCCTCGAAAAAATCAGTGCCGTCGACATTCGATACGAATCGGCATTGCAGGTCGCGCTGGCTGTAGTGGCGCAACGCTTCGTAGGCCATGACCGGCCCGAGATCGGAGCCGCCGATGCCGATATTGATGATCGTGCGAATGCGCTTGCCGGTGTGGCCGCGCCACTCGCCACTGCGCACGCGCTCGGCAAAAACCGACATGCGATCGAATACCGCATGCACCTCGGGCACAACATCCACGCCGTCGAGTTCGATGCGTGTATCACGCGGCGCGCGTAACGCGATATGCAACACCGCGCGTTTTTCGGTGACATTGATTTTGGCACCGTCGAACATCGCCTGCATGCGCTCGCGCAGACCACAATCCTCGGCCAAGGCGAGCAGCAAACGCACGGTTTCAGCGTCGATCCGGTTCTTCGAATAGTCGAGATACAAGCCAACTGCTTCCGCGACAAAACGTTCACCGCGTTTTGTATCGCTGGCAAACAGCTCGCGCAGGTGCCGATTCTTGATGATCTCGTGATGCGCCACGAGCGCCTTCCAGCTATCGCGCGCAGTGAGCGATGGTGCCGTTTTGCCGATAGTCGAAACGCTCATTGTCAGTGTTGCTCCGCGTGCGTGCCGTTGGGCTTGCTCTGGCCTTTCTCGACTATGCATTGCATCAGCGCATGCCATGATTTGTTGAACGATTCGGCACCCTCGCGCTGCAGTTGCGCAGCGAGCGCCTGATCATCGATACCGGCGGCGCGAAATGCGGCCAGCACGTTTTCGGCATCGCCGCCATCGGCTGGCAATGTGCCGGCAACCTTGCCGTGATCGGCAAACGCGAGCAGGGTTTTTTCCGGAATCGTATTGATCGTGTCGGCCGCAGCGAGTGCCTCGACATATAAGGTGTCGGGCGCGTTCGGATCCTTGGTGCCAGTGCTCGCCCACAACAGGCGCTGCGGGCGCGCGCCCGCAGCGGCGAGCTTGCTCCAGCGCGGCGAATCGTAGAGTTCGCAATAGGCTTTGTAGGTGCGTTGCGCCACCGCGATGCCAAGTCGATTGCGCAGTTCGGCGGGAGCCTTGTCACTGATGGCGTGATCCCAGCGGCTGACAAACAGCGACGCGACCGAGTTGACATGCGGATCGAGCCCGGCGTCGATGCGTCGCTCGATGCCGCGCAGATAGGCTTGCGCCGCAGCTAAATAGTGATCGCACGAGAACAGCAAGGTGACGTTGACCGGCACGCCGGCAAAGATGGTTTCCTCAATCGCCTGCACGCCCGCAGCGGTGCCCGGGATTTTGATGAGCAGGTTCGGACAATTCGCCTGTGCATGCAGTTTTTGCGCAGCGTGGATCGTTCCATCGGCATCGTTGGCGAGCAGCGGCGAAACTTCCAGTGAGACCACGCCATCGATACCGCCAGTGGCATCGTAGTCGGGACGAAACAATTCCGCTGCTTGGGTCAGATCGTCGATCGCCAACTCGAAGAAAATATCCTCGGTGGATTTTCCTGCAGCGGATTTTTTTTGGATATCGTCATCGTAAAACGCCGTGGTACGAATCGCCTGATCGAAGATCGTCGGGTTCGAAGTGAGACCGGTGACCACAAGTTCGTTGATGTAGCGCGCGAGCGTGCCGTCGGTGAGCAGACCGCGGGTGATGTTGTCGAGCCACAGGCTTTGGCCGAGATTATGCAGTTCTTGCGTTGCTTTCATGCTGTCCTCGCTGATGGGCAGAGCGTGTTGCGGTAGCGGCGCCAACACGCGGAAATTCGATTGATTCGATCGTTCCTGCCGACTGTAACCGATCGGCATGTCATGAGAAATCGTCCTTCTTGCACACAACATGCCACGCTGGCATTGATCGGCATGATAGAACTGGGAATTGTTCAATCGATGCATGCATCGCCGTTTGCGGCCGCGACCGCAGGCAGGAAACGCAGCGAATGAATGGCGGGGACGCGAGGTTTGCGCTTGAAAATCCGGTGCGAACCAGCGCCGCCAGAGACATGCTCGCGTGTGAGCGATTTAGACGGCTGGATCGGTTTCGCCGGAAATCTGCAAGCGGCTTATCCATTGATCCTCGACCCAGCGTTGCAACAAGGTTGCAGCACGCATTGCGACGGTCTCGACATCGTGCCATTCGCACAGTAGTTCGCAGACTTCGGCAAAGCTCGATCCGTTTTCGACCGCGCTCAATGCCGCGGCTTCGTCGTGTTCGAGCAGGCGATGGCGGACATTGCGATCCTTGCGCCAGCCGATCCATTGCTGTGGCGTATCGAATTTTTGCAGCTCGGGTGACGTTTCTTCGCGATCGATGGCGCGACGGATTTCGTTGACGTTCCACTGCAGCGGCAAGCGCTGCAAGGAACCATGCAGTCGAAATTGCATGCCCGGCCACAACTCGCCGGCAACCGACGCCATTTGTTCGGCATCGACGAGCACATCGTCCGCGGTGTCGAACGCCAAGGTCAGGAACCACTCAATGGCGGCCATTTCGCTGAGTCCGGGCTGTTGCGACCATTCCGAGTTTTCTACGAAGTCAGCAAACTGGTCGCCGTACCAACGCACGTTGTAATGCGCCGACGGCGTGGCCTCGATATAGGCGAGACAGAGCCGTTCAAAATTTTCGTCGCCCGCGAGCAGCCGCAAGCCGGCCAGGTCGTTGCCGAGCACTTCGAGCAGACGCAGGCGATATGCTTGCGAATAAACATCGAGACGTTTTTCGGCGTTCGCCGCCGCGCTACCAATAACCTGCACAGTCATTGGCGCGATATCGCCGTCAAGCACATAACGACTGAAATCGCGTTGCAGGCCGAGCAAGGTATTGTTCATGCGGCCGCTTTGAGGATGGGTTCGGCGATTGCGCGCGCGTGCTGCAATTCGACGAGCAGCTCGGCCAGAGGCGGAATCTTGTCGTCGCGTTCGATCATCGTCGATACCGGGCCGAATCGGCGCACCGCATGGCGGTACAAATCCCACACGCCATCGATTACCGGCGCATCGTGGGTATCGATGATCAGCGCGCCCTGGTTGTCGTGGCCCGCCAGATGAAATTGCTGCACGCGATCCACCGCAATCCCCGCGAGGTATTCGAGCGGATCAAAGCCGTGGTTGTGGCTACTGACATAAATATTGTTGATATCGAGCAGGATCAAGCAATCGGCGCGTTCCGCGATCGCGCTGAGAAATTCCCACTCGTGCATTTGCGCGCTGGCAAAGGACACATAGCTCGATACATTTTCGAGCAGGATGCGGCGTCCGAGAAAATCCTGCACCTCGCGCACGCGCTCGGCGACCTGAGTGATCGCCTCTTCGGTGTACGGCAACGGCATGAGGTCGTGCAGATTTTTGCCGTCCACGCCGGTCCAGCACAGGTGATCGGAAATCCACGCGGGCTGAATCTGATCCGCGAGTTGTTTGAGGCGTTTCAGATAATCGCAATTGAGCGGATCGCCACTGCCGATGGACAACGAAACACCGTGCATCACCAGCGGATAACGTTCGCGAAAACGTTCGAGAAAATGCAGCGGACGCCCGCCCGGAATCATGTAGTTTTCCGACAGAATTTCGAGCCAGTCGACCTTGCGCTCGCCATCCAGCAAATCCTGATAATGATCCACGCGCAGACCCAAGCCGAAGCCCAGTGGCGGATAACGATGCGAGTCAGTAAGCGAAGTAGTCAACTCAGTTTTCCAAAAAGTAACGGCCCGATCAGCGTAACCGATCGGGCCGTATATTCGATCAATTGCGAATTAGCTTTTCTTGGCAGCGGCTTCAGCGGCGGTGCAAGTTGCAGCGTCTTTCTGCTCGGTCATGCCTTGGCCCTTGCAGGCGTTCTGGCCCTTGCAGGAATTTGCGGAATTCTTGCAGGCGCTCTGGCCTTTGCACGAGGTCGAGTGTTCGCATTTTACTTTTGCATCGTCAGCGGCGAATGCCTTGTTGACGCTGGCAACGCTGAACAGACCAGCGACGACGGTGGCGAGAGCAATACCGGTAATTTTCGAATTCATGTGTTTATCCTCATGTGGGTAGGAACAGCGAAATAACGACAACGGATCATTTGAATGTCGCGGCGGAAAACAATCCGATGTCGGTCAAGCAAACATAGAGAACGGTGGTTGTGGAAAAATCTTTCACGCCTCCACGCAACGCATTCTATTTTTTGCGGCGAACCGAAAGAATTCGGCGACAGCTTCATATATGTTCGAATTTATTGTGCAGTGCAGAATAAATTGCGCAGGTCTTTCTACAGTCAGTGCGATCCCGCAAGCTGCGCAGAGAATTCAAAACATTTTCTGCGAGATTATGTAAGCCAGTTGACTGATGGTAGGTGTCAAGTTTCGTGTAGTACTATTCAACAGCGGGTCTGGCGTTTGAGCGCGGCGCGTGATGCGCTGACACAACTCTATCAATACCTGGGAGCTTGAGAATGGCGATTACCTTGCATCCCCTGGCGCGCACCACACCACGCACCCGTGCTCAGCTGCAGGCCGAGGCCGCCGGTCAAAGCGCTCGCGCCCTGGCAAGACGCTATGGCATCACCGCCCCAACCGTGCGCAAGTGGCGCTCGCGGGATTCGACGGCCGATCGCTCGCATCGCCCCGATACCCTGCATTGCACCTTGAGCGCGGCGCAGGAAGCCGTGGCGATGGCGATCCGTGAGACCTTGTGGCTGCCGCTGGACGACTTGCTGGTGGTGGTGC
>JAYVTP010000083.1:0-11754 GCA_043788685.1 Pseudolysobacter sp.
CGCCGCTTGATCAAGGCGCCGACGATGATCGCGGATAACACCGCACAAGTAGAGGCGTGTGCACTCGCCGTACCGGTTGAAACAAGCGCGCCGCGCAAACTCGCGCGCTTTATTTCTTATCGCGAGAAAAGCGATCACAAGTTCTACTACAAGGTCGCCGCCGCCGACGGCACGCTGTTATTGCAAAGCGTGCCGTTCGCCACGCCGCAGGAAAGCGGGCGCGCGATCATAGTGCTGAAGTCGATTCCCGCCAATGCGCTGGTCACGCCATCGAGCGGCGCAGATTGGCAGGTGTTTTCCAGCGATGGAAAGTTGCTCGGCACGAGTCTCGATCCCGAGCGTTTGCGCAGTGAACTCGAAACGCTGCGGTTGAACGAGGCCTGAGTCATGCGCTACCTCGCCCTGCTGTTGCAGTTGCCGCTGTTCGCGATTTTCGTCTGGATTTATCTGATCGTGCCGCGTGATCTCGCGCGCACTCCGGCGCGTCGCCTGTTCGATATTGTCGCGATTCTGCTGGCGCTGCTGGCCAGCGTTCTGGCGATGCTGTTTGCCTACGATGCCGATATCGGCCACGTTGGTTTGATCTGGAAACAGGTCGCCGCGGTGCTCGCCGCGTTCCACTCGTTTCCGCTGGTGCTGGCCGTGGCGTGGTTCGTGCGCGGTTGGATTTTTGCCAGAACGCAGAAATAGCGCAGAGCGATTCGACCATTACGCCGCGCGAATTGCGCAGCGTGCGACGTCAAAAACAAACCGTCATCCCAGCCTTCGCTGGGATGACGGGCGCGATTTTTCAGACCAATTACTTCGGCAACGCCAAATCATCGAGCATGCCCTTGAGAAAACGCGCGGCCTCGCCACCAGTACACGCGCGGTGATCGAAGGTCAGCGACAGCGGCACGATGCGATGCGTCGCGATCCCGCCCATCACTGCTACCACTTCATGGCGCAACTTGCCGACCGCGATGATCGCGACGCACGGCGGCACGACTACCGGTGTGGCGTAGCGTCCGGCGAACACGCCGAAGTTCGACAGCATGATCGTGTAGCCCTTGAGTTCCTCGGCGGCGATCGAGCGGTCTCGAACCTGGTCGCGGAGTCGATTCAAGCCCGTGCGAATACTCGCGGCGTCGAGCATGTCGGCATTGCGCAGCGCGGGTACGAACAGGCCTTCTTCGCTGTCCACGGCAATGCCGACATCGACACGCTGATGCAGGGTGCGTGTGGAATTCTCCGCGTCGAACCACGCGTTCAGCGCCGGCTCGATGCGTGCCGCGACCACCAGCGAACGCACCAGCCGCGCCATGATGTCGTTGCCGGGCTGCCAGGCGTGGATATCGGCGTCGTCGGTGAGCGTTGCCGGCACCACAGCGGCGTGTGCCGCAGCCATGATCCGCGCCATGTTGCGGCGCACGCCGCGCAGTGGTTCGGGCTGGCCGAATGCGATATTGCCGGGCGGTGCGGTGCGCATCGGTTTGCCCGCAGCCGAAAGCGGTGCGGCGACGCGCGTTGCGAGTGCTGTGACACTTGTTGTTGCGGCTGCGACTGGCGCGCTCGCTACGACACTCGGTGCAGGATTGCTCGACGCTTGCATCGTAGCGGGTGAAGCGGAAAAACCTTTCAGATCCTGCAGCGTTACTACACCGCCGGCGCCGCTCGGCATCACGCGCGCCAGATCAATACCGAGTTTTTTTGCAAGTGCGCGCACCACCGGCATCGCCTTGATGCCGCCGACCGAGGTCGCCTGTTCACTGACGATACGATCGCTGGATTCCATCGCGCCAACCACGGTGCCGCTGTCGGCGCTCGCTGCAGATTTTTCCGTGTTCGATGGCGCTACCGGTGCGGAAACTGCGGCTTGCGATTTCGCGGGCGCGGCATGTTGATGCCCGGTATCTTCGGCATCGGCCCGTTGCGGCATGCTTGCATCGAGTTCAAAACTCGCCAGCGGTGCGCCGGTGGCGATCACGTCGCCGGCCTTGCCGAACAGCTTGGTCACGCGGCCGGAAAACGGCGACGGCACATCGACCACGGCCTTCGCCGTTTCCATCGACACCAGCGCATCGTCGAGCTTGACCGTATCGCCTTCGCGCACATGCCACTCGACGATCTCGGCGTCCGGCAAACCTTCACCGAGGTCGGGCAGGTTGAAATTTTTCATGGCATTGTCCTAAAAATGATTCGACAAAATCCGCGGGCGCAGCGGTTGCGCATCAGGAAAAAGCGAGCACGCGTTTTACCGCGGCGAGAATGCGCGGCACACTTGGCAGCTGTTTCATTTCCTGGCGGAACAGCGGCATCGGAATGTCGTAGCCGGTGACACGCTCGACTGGCGCGCGCAGATCGAACATCGCTTTTTCGGCGAGTTGCGCCGCGATCTCGGCACCGACACCGCCACTGCGCGTGGCTTCGTGGATGATCACGCAACGGCCGGTCTTGCGCACCGATTCGTGGATCGTATCGAAGTCCAGCGGCTTGATCGTGGCGACATCGACCACCTCGGCGCTGATACCTTCGAGGGCGAGCGCGTCGGCTACCTCGAGCGTTTCCTTGACGTGCGCACCCCAGGTCACGAGGGTCACGTCGCTGCCGTCGCGCAACACAAAGCACACGTCCAGCGGCAACGCTTCGCCGTCGTCGGCGACTTCTTCCTTGTACTGGCGATAGATGCGTTTCGGCTCGAAAAAAATCACCGGATCAGGATCTCGAATTGCAGCCAGCAACAAGCCGTAAGCACGACTCGGCGAGGACGGAATCACCACACGCAAGCCCGGCATATGCGCGAACAAGGCCTCGTTGGCTTCGGAGTGATGTTCCGGCGCGCGAATGCCTCCGCCCCACGGCGCACGGATCACGAGCGGGCAACTCATGCGCCCGCGCGTGCGATTGCGCAGGCGGCCGGCGTGACACGCGATCTGCTCGATCATCGGATAAATGAAACCTTCGAACTGCGCTTCGGCGACAGGGCGCATGCCCATCGCCGAGGCGCCGACAGTGAGGCCGGCGATGGTGGTTTCATCGAGCGGCGTATCGATCACGCGCTCCACACCGAAGCGTTGTTGCAGGCCGACGGTGGCGCGAAACACGCCGCCGTTCACGCCGACGTCTTCGCCGAGTACGAACACCGACGGATCGGCGGTCATCTCGTAAGCCAGCGCCATCGTCACGGCTTCGATCAAGGTAATTTGTGGCATGTTGGTTTCGTCTGAATGTGGTCGTTGTTCACGCGGTTAGGCGCGCTTCGTTGGCTAGCCGGACTTGCGGCTCAGCCGTGCTTCTGATCCCACGACATCGCTTGCGCGCGCTGCTCGGCAAGGTCGTGCGGCAGGCTCGCAAATACGTCGTCGAACATCACCTCGGCACCCTGTGATCGGGTTTCCAGATAGGCTTCGATCTCGCTGTCGACCTGATGCGAACACTCGGCTTTCCAGTCGGTTTCGCGCTGGTCGTTCCATGCGCCGATGCCGGTCAGATACAAGCGCAGACGTTTCAGCGGATCGCGCTGCCACGCGGCTTGTACTTCGGCGTCGTCGCGATAACGGCGTGCGTCATCGGCGGTGGTGTGATCCGACAGTCGATAAGTAATCGCCTCGATCACCGCGCCGCCGCTGCCGGCACGCGCGCGTTGCAGCGCGCTTTCCATTGCGGCACGAACCGCGATCACGTCGTTGCCATCGACCTGGATGCTCGGCAAGCCGGCGGCGATGGCTTTTTGTGCGAGGGTCTTGGCGCCGCTCTGGGCGCGGCGTGGTGTGGAGATCGCCCAGCCGTTGTTGACGATCACAGAAACGTACGGCAGATCCATCGCGCCAGCGGCGTTGATCGCAGCGTAGAAATCCGCCTTTGAAGTGCCGCCGTCACCGCAGATGCTGACCGCGACTCTTGGCTCCTTGCGCGTCTTGAACGCGAGTGCCGCGCCGGCCGCATGCAGGCATTGCGTACCGATCGGCACGCACCATGCGAAGTCGTGCGCTGGGCCGCTGAAATCGCTGCCGCGTTCGTCGCCGCCCCAGTACAGCAGTACTTCGCGCATCTTCACGCCGCGCCAGAACTGCGCGCCATATTCGCGATACATCGGCGCGAACACGTCTTCCTCGCGCATCGCCGCGGCGACGCCGATATGCGCGGCTTCGTGGCCGAGACACGAGGCGTACGTGCCGAGCTTGCCGGTGCGTTGCAGTGCGATCGACTTGGTGTCGAACACACGCGTGAGCGCCATGCGCTTGTACATCTCGACGAGAATTTGCGCATCGCGCGCAAACGCGGGCAAGTCATTGCGCAGCAGCTTGCCTTCCTGGTCGAGGTATTGCAGGTATTCGACTTCAAACTTGGCTACGACAGACATTTTGCCTCCGGGTGCGTGGCGGCTAGATACCAGCCTGTGCAGCGCATGGCAAGCCACGGCGCAGCACGACAGGCAGGATTCGAGCTGTGAAAGGGGAGAGTCCGCTAACGTGTCGGCGAACCAACCGGTTGCGGATGAAACTTTGCGACAGCATACATCTTTGCGTCGATTTGCTGACGGTGTCGGCAGCGGATTCACGCACCAGCATGCCGGTGCATCGGTTAGCATGCGGTTATTCAAATGTGATGGTTGGTCATGACCCAGGAAAATCAACGCGCGCTCGAATCCGGCATCGAACTGGATCTGCGCAATCGCCTCAGCTATCAGGGTTACCTGCAGCTCGATCAATTGTTGTCGGCGCAAAAGCCGCTCAGCGATCCGCCGCACCACGATGAAATGCTGTTCATCATCCAGCACCAGACCTCGGAGCTGTGGCTCAAATTGATCGTGCATGAGCTCAAAGCCGCGCTGACGAACCTGCAGGCCGACCGGCTCGATCCGTGCTTGAAAATCCTCGCGCGCGTGAAACAGATCCAGCGCCAGTTGTTCGAGCAATGGGCCGTGCTGGAAACGCTGACGCCGAGCGAGTATCTGCAATTTCGTGATGTACTCGGGCCGGCCTCGGGATTTCAGTCGCTGCAATATCGCATGGTCGAGTTTTTGCTCGGCAACAAGAACGCGGCGATGACGGCGGTGTTCGATTACGACCCGGTGCGCCAGGCCGAACTGCGCGCGGTGTTGCACGCGCCGAGTTTGTATGACGAGTTCCTGCGGTATCTCGCGCGCCACGGCCATGCGATACCGCCCGCCTGCATCGAGCGCGATTTCACGTTGTCGCATCAACGCAATGCCGAACTCATCGGCGTGTTCAAGCGCATCTACGAAAACACCCACGAGTTCTGGACCGACTATCACCTGTGCGAGCAGTTGGTCGACGTTGAGGAAAGTTTCCAGCTCTGGCGTTTCCGCCACATGAAAACCGTCGAACGCATCATCGGCCATCGCCGCGGCACGGGCGGTTCGTCCGGCGTCGGATTTTTGCAGAAGGCGCTGGAACTGACATTTTTTCCGGAACTGTTCGAGGTGCGCACGGTGCTCGAATCGCGCTGAGGCGTAAGTGCGGAAACGAAAAAGAGCCGTCATCCCAGCGCAGGCTGGGATCCATTTTGATCTTGATTTGCTGGCCTCGACGTATCGCCTGGAGTTGCAAAATCAAAATGGATTCCAGCCTACGCTGGAATGACGAGCGAAAAGCTGCCTACGAATACGGCTTTCCTGTCACGCGGCGGCGCAACATGTATTTTGTTTGACTAGGTCACGGCCAGCGGTTACATGTTGCGGCTGTAGTTAACGCCACGGCGAATTTGGCCGCTGGTAATCATCTGGGTTCAGCCGCCGGCGCGCGGCATCACGGGAGCATTCCATGTCATCAACCAGCGCCACGGCGGCGGCAACACCCGCACCGCACGGCAATCTGCCAGTGTTTCCGACCAGGCTTGGACATCCGGCACCGTTGTGGATGCTGTTCATGACCGAGTTCTGGGAGCGCTTCGCGTTCTACGGCATACGCTGGGCGCTGACCCTGTACATCGTCGCGCAATTCTTCAATGGCGACTCCGCCGGCGAGGCCTATGCCAATCGCACCTACGGCGCTTATCTCGCGCTGGTATACGCCGCGGGATTGTTCGGCGGCTACATCGCTGATCGATTGATCGGACACCAGCGCTCGATCCTGATCGGCGCGGTCGTCATGGGCGCGGGGCTGTTCGTGATGATGATCGCGAACCAGCAAGTGTTCGTGCTGGGTCTTGCGCTGGTTATCATCGGCAATGGCCTGTTCAAGCCTAACATCTCGACCATGGTGGGTGAACTGTATGCCCAAGGTGATTACCGGCGTGATGCGGGCTTCACGATTTTCTACATGGGCATCAATGCGGGTGCGTTGATTTCGCCGGTGATTACGGAGCGCCTGGCGGGGATGATCACCAACACGCCGATGGTGCAGAATTACAAAGTGGTATTTGCGGCCGCGGGCGTCGGCATGATCCTGAGCTATGTGTGGTTCTGGTTCGGTCGGCGCCAGTTGCAGGGCATTGGAAGTCCGCCTGTGACTGCAGGCAGCAAACGTACACTCGGCTTGGTCGCGTTATATCTCATCCTCGGCGTGCCGCTGGTCTATTTCCTGATCGCGCAACTCGGCGCCAACGCGCTGGCGTGGGTTCTCGGCATACTTTTCATCGCTCTGGCGGTAATGTTGCTGATCGAGAGCATTCGCGAGGGGGCGGTTGCGCGCGACAAGGTGATCGCGATGTTGATCATCTTCGTTTTTAACGTGCTGTTCTGGATGTTCTTCGAACAGGCGGGCAGTTCGTTCAATTTCCTCGCCGAGAAAATCGTGCATCGCGATTTCGGTGAATGGGAATTCCCGGTGGCCTGGTTCCAGTCGGTCAACTCGATCGCGATTATCGCGCTCGCCCCGATCATCGCGATGATCTGGGTCTGGATGGGCAAGCGCAATACCGAGCCGTCAATTCCGCGCAAGTTCGGTCTTGGCCTGATCTTCAACGGACTGGCTTTCCTATTGTTGATGTATGCGCTGACTGCTCTGGTCGACACGAAAAACATGATTCCGTTCTGGACGCTGTTCATGGTCTATGTGATCCAGTCGGTCGGCGAGTTGTGCCTGTCGCCGATTGGTCTGTCGATGGTGACCAAGCTCGCGCCGCCGCGCTACGTTGCATTTGCGATGGGCGGCTGGTTTCTGTCGGTTGCCAACGGCAACAATCTTTCCGGCATTTTTGCCGGTGCAGTCAGCGGCGAAACCGGCATGACCACAACCTCGGCGCTGAACGGCTACACATTCGGATTCTGGTCGCTGATGGCCGCCGGAGTATTGCTGTTTCTGATCGCGCCGCTGATTAACCGGCTCATGCACGGGATCAAGTGACGGCGGGCTCGTTTTCGCCGGTTTGATCGACATGGCGCATTGATCGAATGCGTCCGTGAAATAATAACGGCGACCCTGGCGGTCGCCATTATTATTTCACGCCGACCGCGGCGTTCATTGCGCCGATGCCTTCGGTACCGAGCTTGATCAATATTTTTTCGAGCCACGCGCGTTCTTCGGCATCAAGTGTCGAGAGCAACTGGCGTTCGTGTTCGAGCGCTGCGGGCGCCACCTGATCGTAGATTTTCCAGCCCTTGGTTGTCAGCGCGAGCACCGAACGGCGTTTGTCGCGATCGGCCAGTGTGCGCTTGACGCGACCGGCCTGCACCAGCCGCGTCAGCGCCCGGCTGACCGCAACCTTGTCCATCGCCGTGCGCACCGCGACATCAACCGCCGATAAACCTTCATAGCGCCCGAGCACCGCCATCACGCGCCACTCGGTTACGCTGAGATCGAAGCGCTGCTCGTACTCGCGCGCGATCGCCTGGCTGATGGTGTTGGACAAAATCGAAAGCCGATATGGCAGGAAACGCTCCAGCTCAAGCACGTGGTGTTCGGTCATGTTGCATCGTTCCTTGCAAATGGTTTCAATTGAAACTATAAAGCATTCCACGACAGGCGCAAGTTGCGCCAAATCCTGTTTCGGAGTTCGCCATGAATGCCCAGGTCAAACCTCAGAATGCCGCTGTCACCTATCCTAACCCGATGGGCATCGACGGGTTCGAATTCGTCGAATTTGCCGCACCCGACGCGGCGTTGCTGCATGCCTTGTTTCGCAGTATGGGTTTCGCCGCCACGGCAAAACACAAGCATAAAAACATCACGCTGTATCGCCAAGGCGAATGCAACTTCCTGATCAACGAGGAGGCTGGTTCGTTCGCCGCCGATTTCGCCAAATCGCACGGCCCGAGTGCGTGCGGTTTTGCGATTCGCGTCAACGATGCCGCAAGTGCTTACCAGCGCGCGCTCGACAACGGCGGCGAAGAATTTACGGACAAGGCTGACAGTCGCGCGCTGCCGGTTCCGATCATCAAGGGCATCGGCGATTGCATGCTGTATCTGGTCGATCGTTATGGCGCCAAGGGCAGCGCCTACGCCGATGAATTTGTACCGATCGCCGGCGCCGAACAGCATCCGAAGGGTTTTGGCCTGACTTTTATCGATCACCTCACGCATAATCTGTACTTCGGCAACATGGCGAAGTGGTCGGATTATTACGAGCGCATTTTCAACTTCCGCGAGATCCGCTATTTCGATATCAAAGGCGCCAAGACCGGGCTGGTTTCGAAGGCGATGACCGCGCCGGACAACATGGTGCGCATTCCGCTGAACGAATCGTCCGATCCTAAATCGCAGATCAACGAATATCTCGATTTGTACAAGGGCGAGGGCATCCAGCACATCGCGTTGTTCACCGACAATATTTACCAATCGGTTGAAGCGATGCGTGTTGCCGGCGTGGAATTTCTCGATACGCCGGATAGCTATTTTTCGGTGATCGACGAGCGCATTCCCAATCACGGCGAAGACGTGCCGCGCATGCGCAAGAACAAGATTCTGATCGATGCCGACAAGGAAACGCGCAAGCAATTGTTGCTGCAGATTTTCACCCAGACCAATGTCGGCCCGATCTTTTTCGAAGTGATCCAGCGCAAGGGCAACGAAGGTTTCGGCGAAGGCAACTTCACCGCGTTGTTCGAGGCAATCGAACGTGATCAGCAGGCGCGTGGCGTGTTGTAATTGCCATCCGCGGCGAGTCTGCGGAATCGAACTGGCCAGCATGATGGAGCGGCAATGACGGCGAATGCAGCTAACGGCTATATGAGTGGTTTCGGCAACGAATTTGCGACCGAGGCCGTGGCCGGCGTGTTGCCGGTCGGGCAGAATTCTCCGCAGAAAGTTGCGCACGGTTTGTATGCCGAGCAGATCTCCGGCACCGCGTTCACTGCGCCACGCCACAGCAACCGGCGCAGTTGGTTGTATCGCATTCGACCGGCGGCGATGCATCACCCGTTTCGTCAGTGCGAGGCGGGCGCCGGATTCCATAATCGTTTCGATGAGGCGCCGCCGACACCGAACCAGTTGCGCTGGGATCCATGGCCGATTCCGTTCATGCCGACCGATTTTGTCGATGGCCTGATCACGATTGCCGGCAACGGTAGTGCTGCCACGCAAAGCGGCGTCGGCATTCATGTCTACACCGCCAATACCTCGATGACCGGGCGTTTTTTCTACAACGCCGATGCCGAAATGCTGATCGTGCCGCAGCTCGGTCGCCTGCGCATCGCCACCGAACTCGGCGTGCTCGATGTCGCGCCGCTGGAGATTGCGGTGATTCCGCGCGGCATACGTTTTCGCGTCGAATTGGAGCGCGAAACACACGGAAGTGCGAGTGCGGCGGGCGCAGGACGCGCAGGAGCGGTGGGTTATGTCGCGGAAAATTTCGGTGCGGCGCTGCGTTTGCCCGAACTCGGTGCGATCGGTTCAAACGGCCTGGCCAACGCGCGCGATTTTCTCACGCCGGTGGCGGCCTACGAAGAGATCGACGGCGAGTTCGAACTCATCGCGAAATTCCAAGGCAATCTGTGGACTGCGACGATCGATCATTCACCGCTGGACGTGGTCGGCTGGCACGGCAATCATGTGCCGTACAAATACGATCTGACACGCTTTAATGCGATCGGCAGCATCAGTTTCGATCATCCTGATCCGTCGATTTTCACCGTTCTCACGTCGCCTTCGGAGTCGCTCGGCACGGCCAATCTCGACTTCGCGATTTTTCCGCCGCGCTGGCTCGTGGCCGAGCATACGTTCCGCCCGCCGTGGTTCCATCGCAACATCGCCAGCGAGTTCATGGGCCTGATCCACGGTGCCTACGACGCCAAGGCTGGCGGCTTCGTGCCAGGGGGCGCATCGCTGCACAATTGCATGAGCGGGCATGGCCCGGATGCGGCGAGTTTCGAAAAAGCCTCCGCTGCCGACACGAAAAAACCCGATCATATCCAGGATACGATGGCCTTCATGTTCGAGACCCGCAACGTGATCTGCCCGACGCGCCAGGCGCTCGAATCGGCGCAGTTGCAGAAAGATTATTTCGCGTGCTGGCAAGGCTTGCAAAAGCACTTTCGCGCGCCCGGAAAATATTGAAGTCCGGACTCAGCTCAGGTTTCAAACGCGCCCAAGAATTATCTGCAGGAATTTCGACAATGAAACTCGCTTCACTCAAACAAGGCGGCCGCGATGGCACGCTGATCGTGGTCAGTCGCGATCTCACGCGCGCGGTGCGCGCCAGCGAAATCGCGGCAACGCTGCAGGCGGCGCTGGAAAATTGGGGTGACACCGCGCCGCGACTGAATGCGCTCTCTGAAGCGCTCAATGCCGGCGGCGATTGGTCTTTTCCCATGACCGAAAAACCGTTCGACCTTGATATCTCGACACTCGCCGCGCCGCTGCCGCGCGCGTATGAGTTCGTCGATGGCAGCGCGTATCTGCCGCATGTCGAACGTGTGCGACGTGCGCGCAACGCCGAAGTGCCGGCGAGTTTCTATATCGATCCGCTGATGTATCAGGCGACCAGCGCGGGTTTTCTCGGCCCGCACGATCCGGTGCTGGTGACCAGCGAGGATTACGGCATCGACCTCGAAGCCGAAGTGCTCGTGATCACCGACGACGTGCCGATGGCGGTCACACCCGCGCAGGCTGCATGTCACATCCAACTGATCGGCTTGCTCAACGATGTCTCTCTGCGCAATCTGATTCCGAACGAGCTCGCGAAAGGTTTCGGTTTCGTGCAATCCAAGCCGCGCTCGGCACTGTCGCCGGTGTTTGTCACACCGGATGAGCTCGGTGATGCGTGGCGTGACAGCAAGCTGCATTTGCCCTTGCTGAGTCACATCAACGATGTGTGGTTCGGCGCGCCGGAAGCCGGTAACGACATGCAGTTCAGTTTTGCCGAACTGGTCGCGCACGTGGCGAAGACGCGTCCGCTTGGCGCGGGTACGATCGTCGGTTCCGGCACGATTGCGAATCAGGATACGAGCCTTGGTGCTTCATGTCTCGCCGAAAAACGCACGCTCGAAGTGCTCGATGGCGGCAAGCCGACCACGCCGTTCCTGAAGTTCGGCGATCGCGTGCGCATCGAAATGCTGGATCGCGATGGCGCGAGTATTTTCGGTGCGATCGAACAGTGTATGACGCAATATAATCCCGCGAAATAACTGCGGCGACGGGTGAGACAACAACCTTCACTGCCGCGATTCACACTGAGGCGCACAACAATGAAATCCGGACTCACTCTTTTCGGTTATTGGCGCTCGAGCGCGGTTTATCGCGTGCGCATCGCGTTGAATCTCAAGGGCCTCGAATACCGCAACTTGCCCGTGCATCTGATCGATAACGGCGGCGAGCAGCACAAGCCGGAATTCCGCGCGCTGAATCCGCAGGAGCTGATTCCGGTATTGCAGGA
>JAYVTP010000084.1:0-26983 GCA_043788685.1 Pseudolysobacter sp.
ATCCGCAAACGGCAGGCGGTACGCCCGCGGCGACGACCGCGCCAGGCAGCGAGGCGCGACTCGATACCGTCACAGTCACCGCACGCCGTCGCGAAGAAAGCGCGCAGAAGGTGCCGGTGTCGGTCAGTGCATTCGGCCAGGAAGACTTGTCCGAGTTGCAGGCGCACACCGTCGACAGCCTGCAAGGCGCGGTGCCGAATCTCAATATTGTGGAAGGCCGCGGATCGTCATCGGCGGTCAACGCGTTCATCCGTGGCATCGGCCAGCCGGACGCGTTGCAGACGTTCGATCCTGGTGTCGGCATCTACGTCGATGATGTGTATTACTCGCGCATCCAAGGCGCGTTGTTCAACATGTTCGACGTCAGCCAGGTGGAAGTATTGCGCGGCCCGCAAGGCACCTTGTACGGCAAGAATTCCACCGGCGGCGCGATCAAGATCGAGACGCGCGAACCTGGCGATCACAGCGAAGCCAGCGTCGGCGTGACGATCGGCGATTACGGCCGCGTCGAAACGCAGTTCTACGGCGCCACGCCGCTCAGCAACACCGTATCGGCCAGCATCGCCGCCACCACCAGCGACAACAACGGTTACGTTCGCGATAACGCCGGCAACAAATACAACGACGACGGCACGCAGTCGATTCGCGGCAAGATCGTCTGGCACCCGAGCGATACCTTCAAGGGCATTTTCTCGCTCGACTACACCCATCAGAACAATGCATTGACCTTGGGCACGCCCGAAGCGCCGCTGATCCAGACCGATCTAGCGACCGGCGCGCGCGTGCTGCTGACGCCTTCCGGCGGCGAATACAATTTTCGCTCGAACACGTCGTTCAATCCGAACCAGGGCCAGAAGCTGGTTCACAAGGGCGCGTCGGCGATATTCACGTGGGAGTTGTCACCGAGCTGGACCATAAAAAGTATCACCGCGTATCGCAAACTTGATACTGCGGCGTTCATCGATATCGATGCCTCGCAATATCAACTGGGTGATGTTTTCGTTGGCTTGAAACAGAGCCAGCTTAGTCAGGAATTCCAGGCCCAGTACGACAGCGGCAGTAACTTCCACGCCACCTATGGCTTGTATTACCTGAACGAAAAAGTGCCGTCGACGCAGTACGCGTTTGCCAATGACTTGTTCACGCTGGCGAAAGCACCGATCGGGTTCCGACGCAGCATCAACGACGATCTGAATACAAGCAGTTATGCCGCGTTCGCACAGGCCAACTGGGAATTCGTACCGACCTGGACGCTGACCGGCGGCCTGCGCTACACCGACGACAGCAAGGACTACTATCGCACCACGAGCACGTTTTGGACCGCGCCGCTGACCAGTTTGAATGGCATGTTTGCGTTCAATACCAGCAAGAGTTTTGACGCATGGACACCCTCGCTGAGTTTGCAGAAATCGTTCACCGATCACGTTATGGGTTATATCTCGGCGAATCGCGGATTCAAGTCCGGCGGTTTCAACGGTCGCGCCAATTCTGCAAAGGAAGAAAGCACCTACAACCCGGAATACGTCTGGACTTACGAAGCCGGTTTCAAGACCAGCTCCGACAATGGCAAGCTGCTCGGCAACATCTCGGTATTCCACAGCGATTATCGCGATTTCCAGGCGCGCGTTTCCGAAATCACCAACCCGGCGGCGCCGATACCAACATTCGCGTTTCCGGTGTTGAACGCGGCCAAGCTGTCGATGGACGGTATTGAATTCGAGGGCGTCGCCTTGATCGGCGATGGCAATCGTTTGTCGACGCAGATCGGCTACCTGAGTGCCAAATACGACGAGTTCGACGACCCGCGCACCGCGCTGACCCCCGCGCTCGCGCACCTGCACGATCATGTTCCGTTTGCACCAAAAGTCACTGCGCGTATTGCTGCCAGCCACACCTTTACTTGGGGCAATAGCGGTGGCCTGACCGTCGGCGGCGATGTGTCGTATCGCGACACGACTTGGCTCAGTGTCGACAACCGCGATGCGTTGAGCCAGAGGGCATATACGCTGCTCGGTTTGTACGGCATCTACGACTCAGTAGATCAGCATTGGCAGATCCAGGCCGGCGTGCGCAACCTGACCGACAAAGTCTACAAGACTGACGCGCAGGAGTTCTCCAGTGTCGGCAATATCCAGACCGCGTATTTCGGTTTGCCAAGAAATTATTATGTGACTGCGCGCTACAATTTTTAGGATCTCGTTGCTCGTCATGCCGGTTGTTCGTCATCCTAGCGCAGGGTGGGATCCGTTTTGACTTTTATCCGCACAATCAACTGGGTTCCAGCCTGCGCTGGAATGATGAGGAAAACCTGCGCTGGACTGTGCAGGCAGGATGCCGAAACGAACATGCGCATTGCGCATGGCCCGAAGGGCGAGCTGCGGATGCAGCGAGTCATGACGGGCAAGAGTTTCGCGAGATAAAGACTTTTCAAGGACGCCGCTAATGATTTACGAAACACTTGTCCGTGTCATCGCCATCAGCACACTGAGCATCGCGCTCGGCGCGTGTGCAGCAAAACCCACAGCGACGCCGTTGCCGAAGCTGAATCTCGATCCAGCGCACACGACGGTGTCCGGCATCTCGTCCGGTGCCTACATGGCGACGCAAATGCATATCGCGTTTTCCGATCACATCAGCGGTGCCGCACTGGTCGCGGGTGGACCGTATCATTGTGCCGACGGTAAGCTTGACGTCGCCCTCGCGTTTTGCATGAATCCGAAAGCGGATGCCGCGGCCGATTTGGCGACGATGCTCGCAGCCGCTCGGCAGCGCGCGGAGCACGGCGAGATCGCGCCGCTCGCCGGCCTGAGCGGCGATCGTGTGTATGTGCTGCACGGCCGCGACGATGCTATGGTGGCCGACTCGGTCAGTCGCCTGAGCGCGGAATTTTATCGCCAGATATTGCCGGATTCTGCCATCAATGTGAGCGTGGATGATGGACGCTATTTTGCGCATAACTTGCCAACCGAAAGCATCGGCAGCGATTGCCACAAGAGCGAATCGCCGTATCTCGGCCGCTGTGGTTTTGATGCGGCGGGCGCGATTTTCCACCAGCTTTACGGCGAGCCGGAAGCGCCGGTCGGCAATGCCGTCGGCGAGCTGCGCAGCTTTTCCCAGAGCGTATATCGCACAGCCGAGAAAAACGATTTCCTCGCTGACACCGGTTATGTCTACGTGCCGAAAGATTGCGCGACCGGTGCGCGATGTTCGTTGCACATTGCGTTTCATGGCTGTCTGCAGAATGCCGAATCGGTCAGCCAGATTTTCGTCAAGGATGCCGGTTACAACCGCTGGGCCGACGCCTATCACGTCGTAGTGTTGTATCCTCAAACGCATGCGACCTACGCGCCATTGAATCCGAAAGCATGCTGGGACTGGTGGGGTTACAGCGGGGCCGACTACGACGCTCGCAGCGGTGCGCAGATGCAATTCATTGCGCGTGCGGCCGCGGCACTCGGTGCAGCGCTGCAATAAAATCGGGCACGAGAAAAATCGACACGGGGCGCATGCATGTTGCCTGATGCGCTGGTGCTCGGCGCCGGCCTGATCTGGCTCGGATTGCTGTTTGGCGCGGCTTTGTACGGCGATCGCCGACCGCAGGCATTCACACGCTTCTGGCCCGCGATTTACGCACTCTCGCTGGCGGTGCATTGCACCTCGTGGACGTTCTACGGCACGGTCACGCAAGCTTCGCGCTCGGGCTGGTGGCTGCCGCCGACGTTCGCCGGATCGATCGTGTTGTACATCTTCGGCTCGGGTTTGCTCGAGCGCCTCGTGGTGATCGCGCGCACCCACAACAGCACGTCGCTAGCCGACCTAATCGCCACGCGGCTCGGGCGCAATTCGCTGCTCGCCGCGCTCATCACCGCGGTCGCCGTGCTCGGCATCGTGCCGTACATTTCGCTGCAGCTCAAAGCCGTGGCGATGAGCTACGGCATGCTGGTCAGTTCGCGCACGTTCGCCACGCCGGCGTGGCAGGACAGCGCGCTCTACGTCGCGTTGCTGATGGCATTGTTTGCGATGCTGTTCGGTACGCGTCGGGCTAGTGTCACCGAACACAATCGCGGTCTGGTTTTGGCGATGGCGTTCGAGTCGTTGTTCAAGCTCGGCGCGATGCTCGCACTCGGCGTGATGGTGCTGTTCGGCTTGCACGTGCCGGATGTTCCGGTGCATGTGCCACCGCCCGACGGCGCATCGGGATTTCCCGCGTTGGTGCTGCTCGGCGCGCTCGCGATGTTTATCCTGCCGCACCAGTTTCATGCCGGCGTGGTCGAGTGCCGCGATCCGCGTCACGTACGCACCGCGCGCTGGATGTTTCCGCTGTACATGCTGCTGATCGCGCTGCCAATCCTGCCGCTCGCGCGCGCTGGAGATGCGTTGCTCGGCAGCGCAGGCGTATCGTCCGATTTGTATGTGCTGGCGTTGCCGTTGTCGCAAGGGCAGGGCGGCCTGGCGCTACTCGGATTTCTCGGCGGATTGAGCGCGGCCACGAGCATGGTGATCGTCGCCACGCTCGCGCTGAGCCTCATGATCGGCAACCACTGGATCGCGCCGTTGCGCGTGCGCGCGGGCTGGGGCCGCAGCAGTAGCGACTTGCGTGGCGAGGTGTTGATTCAGCGTCGTCTCGTGATCCTCGCCGTCGTGTTGCTGGCGTGGGCGTACAGCCGTGCGCTGATCGCGAGCGATGCGCTGGCGGACATCGGCGCGATTTCCTTCTCCGCACTTTCGGCGATCGCCCCGGCGGTGATCGTGGCGATTTATCGACCGCAACTCGGCGCGCGCGCAGTTGGTGCGGGGCTGATTGCAGGCGCGGCGATCTGGGTTTACGCATTGTTGTTGCCGCTACTGCTGAATCCGCATTTGGCATGGCTGCACGATGGGCCGCTCGGTATTGTCTGGCTTGCGCCGGATCGCCTCGCGGGCCTCGGCGAATGGAGCCGCCTGAGTCGCGCAGTGATCCTGAGCCTGCTCGCCAATGTCGCCGTGCTGCTACTGGTCGCGGCATCGCGTTTTGCGCATCCGGCGGCGAGCGCAAACCTCGGCGGCGTCGGCTTCGGCGAGTTGCGCGCGCTGGCGACACGGTTTCTTGCCGAGCAAAGAGTGCAATTGCTTTTCCACGCGACCGATGCGCACGCGCTCGCGCCGGAAACCTTGATCGCCGAAGTCGAGCACGAGCTCGCTGCGGTGATCGGCGCATCGTCCGCGCGCTTGCTGTTGACCGTGGCCCGGCGCGAGCGCAGCACCGAACTCGAAACTGTCGCGGTGATCGTCGGCGAAGCGTCGCGCGATCTGCGTTTCAACCAGCGTGTGCTCGAAGCCGCGCTCGAAAACATGAGTCAGGGTATCAGCGTGGTCGATCGCGACTTGAATATCGTCGCGTGGAATCAACCCTACGCCGAGCTGTTCGGTTACCCCGCGGATGTGCTGCGTGTCGGCGTGCCGGTGGCCGACCTGGTGCGACACAACGCGTACGGTTTGTTCAGTGCGCACGATGTGGATCATGAAGTCGACAAACGCATCGCCCATATGCGCGCCGGCACGCCGTATGTCGCCGAGCGCACGTTTCCGTTTGATCGTGTGGTCGAGATTCGCGGCAACCCGATGCCGGGCGGTGGCTTCGTCGCCACGTTCACCGATGTCACCGCGTTCCGCCGTACCGAAGCCGAACTTAAGCACGCTGCCGAGACGCTAGAACAACGTGTGATCGCGCGCACCGTTGAGCTCAGCGCGGCGAAGGGCGAGGCCGAGCGCGCGAACCAGGCGAAGACGCGATTCCTCGCCGCGATCAGTCACGATCTCGCGCAGCCTTTGAACGCCGCGCATCTATTCACCCATGCGCTCGCGCAACAACTCGTGCATGCGCAATACCGCGAGGCGGTGAACAACATCGACGGCGCGCTGAACTCGGCTGAGGATCTGCTCACTGGACTGCTCGACATGTCGCGGCTGGATGCCGGCGGCATGGCGCCGAAGCGCCAGTCGTTTTGCGTTGACGAATGGCTCGCGAATCTGGCCGCGGAATTTCGCGTGCTCGCGGGTGAGAAAAATCTTGAATTGCATTACTTGCGTTGTGGCGCGTGGATCGACAGTGATCCGCAACTGTTGCGCCGCATCCTGCAAAACTTTCTCGCCAACGCTGTGCGCTACACCGAGCGCGGTCGTATCGTGCTTGGTTGTCGGCGTGTCGGCGAAACATTGTCGATCGAAGTGTGGGATACCGGCCCGGGCATCGCCGAAGCCAATCGCGATCTGATCTTCGAAGAGTTTCGTCGACTCGATCCGGGCGGGCAGGGTCTGGGCCTCGGCTTGGCGATCGCCGAGCGCATCGCCCGCCTGCTCGACCATCGCTTGATCCTGCGTTCGCATCCCGGTCGCGGCACGATGTTTGCGATTCGCGCGAGTCGGGTCGTTGCGCAGATGGTTATGCCCGCCATTGCAGTCGATGAGCCGGCATACGCAGCCTATTGCCGTGTACTGGTGGTCGATAACGATCCTGCGGTGCTCAAGGCGATGCAGGCGTTGCTCAACGGCTGGAATTGCGAGGTGCTCAGTGCGCGCAACAGCGAGGATGCGCAACGGCTGACGAAAAATCTGCTGCCGGATCTATTGCTGCTCGACTACCATCTCGATGATGGCATCACCGGTTTGCAGTTGCGTGATCGCCTTACCTGCGCGCACCAACCGTGCATCATCATCACCGCCGATCATGGCGAAGAATTGCGCCTCGCGGTGGCCGCCGACGATTGCTATCTGCTGTACAAACCGCTCAAGCCGCTCGCGTTGAAATCGCTGATGGCGCGATTGCTGGCGGCGCCATTGGTGTCGGTTTCGTAGCGGCTCGCGTTTGCGCAGTTACGTTTTCGCGACGCGGAATTCGTCGCCATCCGCTGCGGATGATCAGCTCAGCCGCCAGCGCAATTTCAACCAGATCGAAACACCGAACACGGTCAGGAAATAACTGAATTCCCAGCCGCGCATCCAGGCCGGACCGAGGTGGAGCAGCTCGCGCGGCGGCAGTGCGATGTGCAGCGCCTGCAGGGGCGCATCGTCCAGCAAATACCCGGCCGGATTGCCGATCAGATAGTTCAGCCAGATGTGTTTGTGCTTGATCTCACTGGCGTACGCATCCGGGATGCTGAGCAGCGATCGTCCGGTGTTGTCGACGAGTTGGCTACTTGCCCCAGTGCGCGGCGAGTTCACTTGCCAGCAGCCACTGTCGACAATTATTGCCGCATCCGCCGGTTGCCAGTGCAGTATCGATGTCGAACTGATCGGCTCGGCACACACGTTGATCGATGCGCCCGTCGGTGGTGGTTCAAATGCAAAACGATTCGATAACCACGGCATCAGAAATAGCAGCGGCAAACTCGCCAACAACGCCGGGCGCAGACTCAGACTGAGCTGGCGCAACGACAGCAGGAAATTGTTGTGGATCAAACCACGCAGTTCGGTAAAATTTCCGTCGTGCAACGCCAGCGCGCGCTGACTCGCTTGCACTTTTTGACGCAGCTCGGTGAGTGCGGCCTGATCCGAAAAACGCCGGTACAAAATCATGCCCAGCCACGCCGATGCGATCGCATAGAGAATCATGCGCACGAGCGCTGGCAAACCCAATGCGGTCAGTGCCGAATCCAGCGCATCAAGCAGCGGCGCGGGCAGATCGAGCAGGCCGAGATTCATCGTGACGTTTCTGCCGGGGTCGGCAACTGGCGCAGAATTGTGGCGCCGAGTTCGGCGATGCCAGTGACCGGGGCATCCAGCGCAAATGAAGTGAACAACATGCCCGGCACTGCATCGGGATCGATGCAGTGATCGCCGCTCCAGAGTTGGCGATTGTCTTCGATCACGGTCGCCGGCGCAGCGCCGAGTGTGGTTTGCCATGATGCGCGATAACCCGATGCATAACCGACGATCAGATCCGGCGCGTCGCCGATATGCGCACCGCTGTAGATCGCGTCGGCGTCGAACACCTGATTGACCGCGCGCGTATCGGCATCATGCAATCCGCGCAGCTTTTCGGCGATTTCCGTTTTCAGCGCAGCGACGGAATTCGCGCTGACGATGCCTTGCGCTTCACGGCCGCGCAGGTTCAGAAAAATGCCATTGAGGCCGAGCGCGTAAGCGCGCGTTTTGCTCCAGTCGACCTGGGCGAACAGTGGTAGTGCGCCATCCGCGCCAGGCTTGAACACGAGATAACCTTGTTGCGCCAGCCAGCGGTTCAGATGCACCGCGCGACGGAATGAAGCAAAGCCGTGATCGGACAACACCAGCAGTTTGTCGCCGGGTTGCAGACGCGATTGCACTTCGCCGAGCACGCGATCGGCCTCGTGGTAAATCCACGGGATCGCACCGCGCGCGAGGGCGCTGGATTGCGCATACAACGGATGCTGCGGATCAATGCCGCGCCAGAACATATGACTGACGCGATCGGTTTGCACAAATACTTCGATCACAAGTTCACTGTCGTTGCGCTTGAGCGAGTCGTAGAGCATCGCTTCGCCTTCGGCTAGGGTGGTTTTCACCATGTCGAGCCAGCCTTGTTCGGTCATGTGGCCCTGATTGAGCGCCCAGGTTTCTTCGGGCATGCCGAGGGTGTGGAAGTCGCCGATGCTATGCGCAAGCTCGACAGCGTAACCGGGCGGCGCCGTGATCGGTGCGGCGGGGTCGCTCGGGTCGAGATTGATCGGCGAGACATACAACAACGGCCGCGGGAAATTCTCGATCAGATAAACGCGCACCATACCGGCAACGCTGCCGACACCGGCGAAATCAAAATGCAGATGGATCCACGGCGACCATTCGCCGACCTGCAACGAAAATGTCTGGCCGCCCAGACTCAAGCGCACGGCGCTGTTTTCCGGCGCGAGTTGCAAAGGCACGCTGAGCGCCGGCGCTGCGGGTTTGAGCGGATGTGCAGGACCATTGAATTGGCTATGGATCGAGCCGTCGTCGCCGATCTGCACGAGTTCGACACGCCCGCCATTTACGGCGCCGGGAATTGGCCGCGTTGCATAAATCGTATACGTACCTTGCGAGCCGAGCAGGTCGGGTACGCCCATGCCCGAAAGCATGCGCGTGATGTCGTCGGGCGGGTAGGTGACCGGCACGCGCAGCACGGTGGCACGATCGCCGGCACGTTCGGCTTTCGACCAGAACGCTTCGCCATCGCGACGGCTGTGCACGCTCGCGGCATCGAGCGGCAACTCCCAGCCGAACAGGCGCAATACGTGGCTTGCCGGCGTGGTCATTGCGATCGAAAAATCCGGCGTGTAGTTGCTCGCATCACGACGCAGGAAATCAAAAATTCCATGCGTACCCGGATTACCGCCGGTAGCAAAACTGGCCCAGGCGACGGGTGATTGCGGCGGGTTGGTGGTGGCGAGGCGCTGGTAATGTCCACTTTTTGCCAATCGTGCAAAATGCGGCAAAGTACCATCGGCCATGCCGCGTTCTGTCAGCAACGGATCCATGCCGTCGAAACCGAGCACGACCAGGCGCGATTGTGCGGGCGGCGCAGGTGTCTTGGTGCAGCCGGCAAGCAGCAGAATGAGACTGACCGCGCAAGCGAGAACACAATATGCGCGCATGGGATTATCGCGATTCGGGTTCGGAAGCATCCTCTTTCGCGACGGCGGTCGGCGCCGCGCGCGTGCCACGCAGGCGTCGCCACAATAGTCGAATCGGCCAGCTCAGGATGGCGACCAGCGCGAGCACAATGCCGACCAGCGCCGCCCATAACGAGCCAAGAAAACTCAAACCGGCGCCGGGACCGATGTAAGCCTCGGCGCTGGCGCTGACGATCAGCAGCGCTATAAAAATGAATATGCGCATCGCAGCAATCCAGTAATTGAAGCGATGAGTGTAGCCAAGCCGTGGGTTGATCGCGAGCGAAGTTTGCCGGCGGGATTCACAGTCTGTATCGATCGCGGCCATACTCTGCCGATGGATTCCAGCAAACTCAGTCGTCCGCGCGTGCCGCTGTTCGATCGTCTTGTCGGCGCGTTCGCGGCGCGTTGGCCGCGCTTCATGCAGCGCCTTGGCGACTGGGAAACAAGCGCGGTGCACGATGAAATAGCAGAGCAGCGGATCGTCAGACCGGTTTATGTCTGCGGGCTCGCGCGCGCTGGCAGTACGGTATTGCTTGAGCTGCTGGCCGCAGCGCCGGAGTTCACCACACATCGCTACAGCGACTATCCGCTGCTATGGACGCCGTACTGGTGGAACTGGCTGTGCGCGCGATTGCCGTTGCCTTCAGCTCAGCCGCAACAACGCGCGCATCATGATCGTATCGCGGTGACGGTCGACAGCCCGGAGGCTTTCGAGGAAGTGCTGTGGATGCATTTTTTTGCCGGTCGGCATGATCCTGGTGTCGATCAGATTCTTTCTGCACAAAGCGAAAATGCAACATTTGCGACTTTTTATACAATGCATCTACGCAAGTTGCTGGTCATACGCGGCGCACGGCGTTATCTGGCCAAGGGCAATTACAATCTCACGCGCATCGCTTATTTGCGGCGACTGTTTCCCGATGCGCGTTTTATCATCGCCGTGCGCGAACCGCTCGCGCATGTTGCCTCGCTGGTCAAGCAGGATCGATTATTCAATGCGTGGGCGAAGGACGATCCGACGATTGCGCGGCATCTCGCGCGTTGCGGTCATTTCGAGTTTGGCCCGCACAAATCCGCCGTGAATGTAGGCGATGCAGAACATGCGCGGGCGATTCAAGCGTGCTTCGATACGAATCAATCGGCGCAAGCTTACGCGCGGCAATGGGCCGCATCCTATGGCTGGTTGATGCGTACCTTGGCGAACGATGCCCAACTGGCCAGAGCGTGTCGCTTGGTCGACTATGGCCAGCTCTGCGCCGAGCCGCAGGCCGAGCTGGAGAAGATTTATGCGCATGCCGGTGTTGAGGTTTCGCTAGCGGCAAGACTAAGCGAGGAACACGCAACGCGTCTGGCATTGCCCGACTATTACCAGCCTGAATTCAGCGCCAGCGAGTCGGACCTGATTGAGCAGGAAACGACAGAAGTATGGCGTCAGGTCTGCGCGTGGATTAAAGGGCTGAAACAGGATTAAGTTTTTCGAACCAATACTGGTGGAACGCCACAGTCAGACAATCCGGGGGATGAATTCACCGACCCGGCAATGAGTTTACTGACGTGCTGCCAGCAACATTGCAGCTGGTCAGCGCCACGGCAACTTCCAGCACCGTGGTTGGCAACGTGGGAACCAATACGGTGACGTGGAATGACGCGTTGGCGACTTCCGGCAGTGTGACGATCACCATCACCGCGACAATCTTGTCGAGTGCTGCCAGTCAGAATGTCTCGAACCAGGGCACGATCGGCTACGACAGTGATGGCAACGGCACCAATGATGCATCTGCAGTCACCAGTTTTCCCGGTGGTGTGGGCCCAACGGTGTTTGTCGTGGCAGCGTTGCCGGCAATTGCGATGCCGCTATTTTCGCCACTTAATTTGGCATGGTTGGCCTTGGCATTCGCGGCGATCGCGTTCTTCGCATTACGGCGTCGAATCTGAGCAACATATTCGCCTATGTCTGGCGAAAACCGCATGGCGCCCACTCGACTCAACGGGCGCCATGTTGCTGCTACAACGGCGCTGAATTTGGTCAATGCTGCGAAAGTAACTGCCAAGCCTGTCTCTGCCTTCAACAAGTGGGATTCAGTGTTGCCGCGATTGGTATTGCGATACATGGCTGTGTTGTAAATCCGCTATGGCGCAATGCCCTCTGGTACCTTAAAATCTTCAGGTGGGAAAAAATTTTCATAACCTTGGGGGTAGTGATGAAACGAACAACTTCGCTGTGCGTTTTACTGGTGTTGGCACAAGTTGCGCACGCCGATGTGTACGTGCTTGAGTCTGATGGTCTTGCCGCAAAGCACCCGACGCAGGCAGTGCCAAGCCAGCAGGTTGCCGGGACACTCTTCAACGCCCACACCGCCAAATCGGGCGAGAAACGGGACGGCATACCGCTGGGTGGAGTACATCCGAACGCCAGCGGCTCGCAGGCGCTGATCGATGCGTCGGGTCTGAAATATTTCATCAATACCAACATGACTTATAGCACCTCCAGCTCGGCCTCGGGTGCTATGTCCGGAGCCAACTACACACATGCCGTTGCAGCCACGACGATGAGCGGTGGCGTCAACAATGCGATATTGACTAATGCGTTTAATGGTTACGGCGCGATCTGCGTAAACCTTACCGGCGCTTTGGGTACATGCAAAACAAGCAATCCGAACGATGTCTCTTACAACAAAAACGGTCCTGCGACGAATGAATGCAATGGTCGCCAGATCGTGTTTCCGGCGCAGACGATAGCAGCGCCAGCGCCACTGGGAGTCACCGCACCCATTGCGGGAGTGCTGAGCGTCAGTCGTAAAATCTACGTGCCGACCGATGACACGTTCTCGCGCTCGTTGAATATCGTTACAAATATCAGCGCCGCGCCAGTCACATTCAGCCTGATGACCTCCAATGATCTTGGTTCGGGTAACAGTACCATGATCACCGGGACATCGACCGGTACGATTCCACCAACCGTGGCCGACAAATGGGTGACTTCGTTCCAGGCGTATTCGGGCACCACCAGCTCTGAGCCGCGCCTGGGGCATGTCCTGCAAGGAGTGACCGCTGCGACGCCGGTGGCAGCGATTAACTTCGCCGACGGTAGTGGTTTTCCGTGGTGGGGTTACACGGTAACCTTGAACCCTGGTCAGACCAAGATCATCATGAATTTCGTCACTGGACAAGCCTCGAATGCTGCCGCAAAAGCAACCGCAGCAAGACTGATGACGTTACCGCCTACCAGCCTCGCTTGCATGACCCCAACGGAAAAAGCCCAGGTCACCAATTTTGTTGCGGCTGTCCCGCCGCCGTCACAGATTCCATCATTGTCGCCGCTGGCATTGATCTGGCTCATGCTTGGTGTTGTCCTCGTCGCTGCTGGGTTCTACACCCTGCGCCGACGCGTCTGATCCAGACCGCCGAAGTATTAAGACGGGGCGCCTGCTTGAACAAAGCGGCGCCCCGTTTTTTTTGCAGCATAGTGATTTGAACGCCTTCCGCAATGTGTTGCGGTTTGACGGATTTCCCCGCCTGGATACCAAATATACAAATGCCTTTCAGTCTCGCTGAATTTTTGTCGCGTCGTGGTTCTGCCTTCGTTTTCATGACACTGATTGCGGCCTTGCTCGGTAGTGTCGGGTGCCATCACGACGACGACAAACCCAACATCGTGATCATCACTTTCGACACCACGCGTGCCGATCACATCGGCAGTTACGGTATGTCGCTCGCGCATACGCCGACCTTGGATCGTCTCGCCGAAGAAGGTGTGCGCTTCGAGAACGCAATTGCCTCTGCGCCGATTACGGCCGTCTCGCATTCCAGCATCATGACCGGGCTGTTGCCACCCGCGCATGGCGTGCGCGACAACGGTTCGTTTGCGCTTGGCGAGGATGCAGTGACCTTGGCCGAGCGCTTCAAGGCGGTCGGCTATGACACGCGCGCGTACGTCTCGGCGATCGTGCTGAATCGTCGCTACCGGCTCGACCAGGGCTTCGACGTTTACGACGACGATCTTTGGGGAGAAGCCGAACCGAAGATGTTCATGATCCGCGAGCGTCCCGCTGCCGAAACCATCGATCGTGTCATCGACTGGTACGGCGAGCGCGAAAAACAGACAAAGAAAAATCCGTTTTTTCTATGGGTGCATCTGTTCGATCCGCACGAACCGCATACCCCACCCGCGTGGGCAACGGTGCTTGCACCCAGCTCTTATGATGCGTCGATTGCGTATGCCGATCGCGAACTCGGTCGTCTGGTTGACGCTTTGCGTGCCAGTGGTGAGCTCGACCATACGATCTTTGTATTTACGGCCGATCACGGTGAGAGCATTGGCGAGCACGGCGAAAAAACGCACGCGATTTTTGTCTACCGTGCGACCACGCGTGTACCGTTGATCGTGCGCTATCCGCCGCGTTTTCCAGAAGGCAGCGTATACGCTGGCCCGGTGCGCAATATCGATATCGCGCCGACCTTGCTGGAACTCGCGCATGTACCGGGAGCAAAAGAAACCCAAGGTGTCGATCTGACTGCGATGGTGCGCGGCGATGTGCCGATCGTCGATTTGCCGCAGTATTCCGAGTCCAAACTTGCCGAGCTGGATTTCGGCATGGCACCGTTGTACGCAGTGCGCAAGGATGGCTACACGTTTATCCGTGCACCGCGTCCCGAGCTTTACGATCTGCGGAACGATCCCGGCGAACTGCATAATCTGTACGGTGATGCGAAGTATCAGACCAAGGCCGACGCGCTCGATGTCGAACTCGAAAAACTCATGCAGGACAGCGCCAAACATGCGATCGTCGCGCGCACCGATCCGATGTCCAAAGAGACGATGGAGATGCTGCAGTCGCTCGGTTATCTGCAGGGCGCAACCGACCGTGCTTCGGCTGCCGGCATCGATCCGAAAGACGGCATCGCGATGTACAGCAGGCTGGAAAACGCACGGCATTTTGCACAGCAGCGCAAGTGGGCTGCTGCCGAGAAAGAGCTGAAAGCGATCCTGGTCGAAATGCCGCGGCATTTCTCCGCGCGCAGTGTACTTGCGCTGGTCGAATTCAAACGCGGCAAGTACGATGAAGCGCACGCGCAGTACCTGGAATTGCTCGCGCAGGATCCCAAGCAGTTTCGTCTGTTCGGCATGCTCGGCGAGATCGCGCTGATGCAGGGCAAACTGGAGGATGCCGAGCGCTACAACATGGAAGCACTCAAGGTTGCGCCGCAATTTGTCGAGGCGATGGGTCAGCTTGGCCTGATCGCGACAATCCGCGGCGACGATGTCACTGCGCAGAAGTGGTACGACCAGGCGATGCTGATCGATCCGAGTTTCCCGCCGCTACGCCGTCGTCTCGCCGATTTGTATTTCGAGCGCGGTGATTTCGAGGCCGCGCTGAAAGAGTATCAAGATGCGTTTGCGCATCAAGCCAAGGATTTCCGCAGCCTGTTGCAGGCTGGCGCCAGTGCGCGGCGCGCGGGCAAGCCCGATGAAGCCGAACTGCTGTTGCGCCAGGCCATCAAGATACGCGACAAGACGTGGCTGCCGCGTTACAACCTCGCGTGCCTGCTCGCGTCGCGCGGCCAGTCTGATAACGCTCTGCAAGCGCTCGATGACGCAATCGCACACGGCATGGTCTACGGTAACCTGCTGGTAGAAGATCCAGATTGGGATACGCTGCGCAAGGATCCGCGCTTTGTCGCTTCGCAGAAAAAAGTGCAGAAAATCGATGCTGCCGGTAGTCCGAAAGAAGGCGATATCGATGGCGATATTCCTGACGCGGATTGATCTGGATTTATGATCTTTGCCTAAATTCAGCTTCGGGAAATCAATGGCAAGTTGGTGTTTCGTTAATCACCAACCACATTATTCACCGGATCAGCCAACTCCAGCGAGCGCAGCAGCACACCAGCTTGCGTGCGATTGCGCACTCCGAGTTTCTCGAAGATCGCGGTCATGTGCGCCTTGACCGTGCGCTCCTGTATACCGAGGCTGTCGGCGATTTGTTTGTTGAGACGGCCTTCGCTGACCAGGTTCAGTACACGCAATTGCTGGGCGCTGAGCGACGCGACTTTTTTTGCGAGTGCCGCATCGGTCGATGACATCGCCGCCGCATTCACCGCATCACGCAAGTTCTGCGGTACATAATTTTCGCAATTCAGCACGGCGCGCAATGCGGCTTGCAGATCGCGCATGTCGGCACGTTTCGGAATAAATCCTGCGGCGCCATAGTCGAGTGCGCGACAGATCGTGCGCGCATCGTCGTGTGCGGAAATCATCACGATCGCCACGCTTGGAAATTCGCTGCGCAACATCGCCAGACCCATCAGGCCATGATTGCCGGGCATGTGCAGATCGAGCAGCACTAGATCAGTATCGGGTTCGGCATTCAGCAAGCCCCGCGTGGCATCGAGTGTTGCGGCCTCGAGCACGCTCGCCTCGGGCACGAGTTCGCGTACCGCTTGCATCAGCGCGAGTCGATAAAGTGGGTGATCGTCGGCAATCAGGATGCGGCTCATATTGTGCAATGTACCGGTTCTGCTGGCCGCAGTGCAGACAATTCATCCTGCCTGCACAACTTGCAAAAACGCAGGCAATAAACCCGCTTTGTCTACTGTACTTTCGTACCACTCATGGCGATCGGCACGCTGTTATGGTTTGCTCTGCCGAGGAATCATCATGCGCAATCTTGTACTTTTCATCTTCGTGCTGACCATACTGGGCGCGTGCGCGACATCACCGTGCGATAGAATTGCGGTTGCTGCGGGAAAACCGATGACCGACTTTCTAGTATCGCCCATGTTTGCCACTACGCACGGCGCCGACGATGACTTGCTCAGCGCCGGTCTCGGCCTGGCAGGACTGCGCGCGTTGACACCGCCGACCTTCACCAATCCGGAAAAACCGACGGCGGCGGAAGTGCGTCGCCGCGCGATCTGGAACAACTGGCGCGGCATCGCCGATCTTGCGCCGGGCGGTGGTTTCGGCGATCTGTACGGATCATTGCCGAGTGTGTCGGGCCGTGAATTCCAGGCGCTGGCGAAGTTGCCCGACGCGATGCAACCGCATCGCGTACTCACGCAAATCCCCGATGATTTTGATCGCAAGGCGCGTTGTATCGTGGTCGCCGCTTCGTCGGGTTCGCGTGGGGTGTACGGCGCTATCGCGCTGGCTGGCGGCTGGGGTTTGACGCACCACTGCGCTGTGGCCTACACCGACAAAGGCACCGGCACCGGTTACGTCGATATGGATACACGCAGTGCCGTGCAACTGGATGGCACGCGCGGTGTGGCGGGTGAGTCTGCGGAATTCACACCGACTTTCACTAATGCCGCAGCGCACAGCGTCGCCATCAAGCACGCCCACTCCGGCGACAATCCCGAAGCGGATTGGGGTTCGCATATCTTGCAGGCGGCGCAGTTTGCATTGCATGCGCTGGATCAGGTGCTGCCCGACGAAGCTCCATTCACCTTCAGCAATACGCGCGTGATTGTGCTCGGCGTTTCGAATGGTGCGGGCGCGGCGTTGCGTGCGGCCGGAATCGATCATGAGCATCAACTTGCTGGCGTGGTGGCGGTGTCGCCGAGTGTTTACTCCGGCGATGGTCGGCCATTGTACGACTACGTTACCGAAGCAGCGTTATTTCAACCGTGCGCGCTGCTGCACTCCACGTTCGATCATGTCGCGTTGGCGCGGTCCCAACGCGCAAAACCGCCGGCGTGGGCGGCGCGTTGCAAGTCCTTGCACGACTATGGTTTGGTCGCAGCGATCGACACCACCGCGCAAGCAGGTGAGGCGTACGCGCGAATGCGCGAAAACGGCTGGTCCGACACGGCCATCGAAGCCGGTGCGATCAGCAGCAGCTTTGATTTGTGGCGCGCCGTGGCGGTGACGTATGCCTCAGCTTACACACGCAGCGGAGTCGATACGATGCCGTGCGGTTATCGTTTTGCGGCGCTCGATGCGAGCGGTGCGGCACGCGCCAGCAGCGTCGCCGAACAAGCGACGTGGTCGGCTGATGGCACCGGCATTCCACCCAGTCCGGGCATCGGCATCATCGATAGCAAGGCGAGCGGTGCAGATCCGACTCTGTCTGGATTGTTGTGTCTGCGTGCGCTGTGGGACGGCGACGATGCACTGGCAAAACGGCTACACGCCGGTATCGACGCAACCAAAGCCGCGCCGCCGCGCGCGGGTTTGCCGGTGATCGTGATTCATGGCGCCGATGACGGCTTGATACCCGAAGCTTTTACCAGCGCGGCGTACGTGCGCACGGCCAAACAACATAGCGCCGATCGCGATCTGCGTTATTGGCGCGTCGCCAATGCGCAGCACTTCGACGCGTTCCTCGGTCTGCCCGTGCTCGGTGCGCGCTACGTGCCGCTGATGCCGTATGCGTATGCAGCGATGGATGCGATGTTCGCGCATCTCACCCAAGGCGCGCCGCTGCCGGCGAGTGCGGTTATTGCTACCTCGCCGCGCGGATTGAACGCTGGTCTGGCTCCGCCATTGAGCGCAAAAAATCTTGGTGTGATTCCCAAATAGACGGCTATACGGGTTTTTGCAGAGCGATGTTGCTGCCTACGGCGATGCCTAGATACGCGAATAATTCCACGATACCGCCTTGCCATCGCGGTACGGCATCACGCCATGAAATACACGCGGGTCGCTATCAAAAACCAGTGGCAGGAAATGCCGGTCGCCGTCCCACAACGGCAGCTCCATGATGCGGGCGATGTCGATCCATTCGAGCTCGCCTTCGGCATTTCGTTCGAGGGGTGAGCCGCTGAAACTTTCGATCAGAAAAATGAAACCAAGCCAGTCTTCGCCGTGTTTGCCGAAGCCGGGCCAACTGATTGTGCCGCGCAGCTGCATCGCTTCGCATTCGATCGCGGCTTCTTCGCGAATTTCGCGACGCATGCACGCGACGATATCTTCCTCCGGCTCCATCTTGCCGCCGAGTCCGTTGTATTTGCCCAGATGCTGATCGTTGGCGCGCGCGTTGCGATGGATCAACAGCACTCTTGATTTATCGGGCGAAACAACGTAGCCGAGCGTGGCGACGATGGGCGTGTAGGGCATAAGCGGTTTCCGATGATGTCGCGTAAAGCGCAGTGTAACCGGCGCGCGTATCAGATTCAGATCAACCACACTGCACCTGAGTGCAGTCACAGCTAGAGTCGTCGTCATCCTGCCTGTGCGGGCACTGTGTTCGAGTCCAAGAGTTTGCGACTGATTTGCACGGTCACGTCAGCAATGTCGATACGCGATCGATAGTGGGCCGAATCGATGCGTCAACTACCAGGCAAGGGGTTGTCGCCAACGCGATCCTGTTTGCGGTGAACCAATCGGATCATGTCTGCGGCAATGAGATGCTGATGCGGCTGACCGATCAGGAGCGTTGATAGCGTGGTCGAAAACGTACATGTTAATACCGATGGTTCCGGTCCGTACAACAGGCCCGCGCCCGCGCGCAGAAACTGGATCGACTTGATCGTGCGACCGAATTTCAATTCCGTGGTGATAGCCGCCCTGCAACAAAGCTCCCCTGCGCACGGCAAATTGACTTCTTGCTAACCTGCGACGATGTGCGCATTGCATCAAGTAACATTTCATCGGTCATTGGAATGACAAGATGTAAGCCTTTTGACGCATTATTTATGGCCGTGTGTTGTAGACGTAGTCGCTGATGGATGTGGCATAAAAAAAGGCGAGTCTTTCGACTCACCTTTTTTGTTTTGAAGCAGTGTTTCAAGCTGCTCGAATGACTGGCGCCGGGTTAAGTTCTCAGCAAGTAAAAGTCACTACCAGCATCTAGCTTGCGAACAAATACTCAGGCGGAATTGCGTGTGCGGAAATTCGAGCTGCGACCACCGCTCGGCTTTTTTGCGCCGACCGCATGACCACCACGCGGTGCGGCGGCATGCGGACGACGTGCATGTGACGCACCCGGCTTGCCATTGTTGCCGGCACGCGGATTCGGACGTGCGACATCGAGACGCAGTGGCTGCATCGGGGTGAATCCTTCCACATTCACCACTTCGATATCGCGCTTGAGCACGCGCTGAATGTCACGCAGCAAACCACCCTCGGCATGCGACACCAGCGAAATCGCCAGACCCTCGGCCCCGGCGCGGCCAGTGCGGCCAATGCGATGTACGTAATCTTCGGCAACCATCGGCAGGTCGTAATTCACCACGACCGGCAGCTGATCGATATCCAGGCCACGCGCGGCGATATCGGTCGCCACGAGAATAGTGGTACGACCGGCCTTGAAATCTTTCAGTGCGCGAGTGCGAGCACCCTGGCTCTTGTTGCCGTGGATCGCGTCGGCCTTGAAGCCGGCCTCTTCGAGCTGCTGGCACAGACGATCGGCGCCGTGCTTGGTGCGGCTGAATACCAGCGTCTGGCGACGGCTATCTTCGGCCAGCAAATGCAGCAGCAGGTCACGCTTCTTCACCGCGTCGACCGGATGCACGCGATGGGTGATCGTGGCGACGACGCTGTTGCGCGCAGCGATCTGGATTTCGACCGGATCACGCATGAACTGCGCGGCGAGCGCCTTGATCGGCTCGGCGAACGTCGCCGAGAACAATAGCGTTTGGCGATTCTGCTTCGGCACGGTCGCGAGGATGCGCTTCAACGCGGGCATGAAGCCCATGTCGAGCATGCGATCGGCTTCATCGAGCACGAGGATTTCGACACCGGACAGATCCGCAGTGCGGCGTTCCATATGATCGAGCAGGCGGCCAGGCGTGGCGACAAGAATATCCACACCGCGACGCAAGGCTTGCATCTGCGGACCCATGCCGACGCCGCCGAAGATCGCAGCGCTGGTCACGCCAACATACTTGCCATAAGCACGGATACTGTCATGCACCTGGGCGGCGAGTTCGCGGGTTGGGGTCAGGATCAAGGCACGCACCTTGCGCGACGCATTGGCGGGCTTGCGGCCTTCCGGATACAGGCGCTCGAGCATCGGTAGCGAGAACGCTGCAGTCTTGCCTGTACCGGTCTGTGCGCCGGCAAAAAGGTCGTGACCGGCTAGCGCCGCCGGAATGGCTTCGCTCTGGATCGGGGTAGGCTGGGTGTAACCCTGTTCAGTCAGGGCACGGTTAATCGCGGGCGACAGCCCGAAAAGTTCAAAAGACATGGTGAAGCTCCTAAAAAGTAAAACCCGGAGCGTTCCCTTAGAACCGCGCTGCAGGGCGAAATGATTCGGCGCCTGCGCAGGATGCGGAGAGGCCGCGTTTGAGCGTCGAGACCGAGCGGGCGTGAGGCCGAGATGCGTACGCGGAAACGATTCGAGGAATCTGTTTCAGGCACAACGGCTATGGGCATCCGAAGGGGAAACCGAGAAGCGGCGCAACAAACGGGACGGACTATACGCGAACTCACGCTTCCAAGCTACTGATTGTTTTCAACTGTTGCGCTGCAGCGTGCATTGCGTTCAGGAAGCCGGTCGGAACTTATGCGGTCCAGTGGCAAAAATCCGTTTGGCGTGATTTCATGTTCTGCCTATCGATTGCCGCCACGCATGCGGCTGTGTTTTAACGAAAATTATGGCATGCTGCTCAAATAAGAATTATTAGCATTTGAGGGCAATGTCATGCGTCAAAAATTTCTCCTGACAAGCGCTGCGATTTCTTTTTTCTGCGCTTGCGCCTTCGCCGATTCCGGCAGTGCACTCGTTGCTGTCAATTCGAAAGCAGACGCGAGCAAGCCAGCCCAAGCGACGCCAGACAACGCATCGATGCAGCGCGAGATCGAACAGCTCAAGCGTCAGATCAAGCAATTGCAGCCGGATATCACCGAGGCGATGCTGGGCTTGCAGATTCGCCATGCGCGATTATGGTTTGCCGGTGAAGCAGGCGACTGGGAACTGGCGGCATTTCAGGTGCACGGTTTGCAGGATGGGCTGGACGGCATTGTCGATACCTATCCCGAACACGCTGCATTGCAGCCCGAGCGTCTCGGCGATATTTTGCCGGCGATGATGGGTGCGCCGATGAAGACCTTGCGCGCTGTGGTGGACAATAAAAACAAGGCCGAATTCGAGCGTGCGTTCGACGGCGTTTCAGCCGCGTGCACGGGTTGCCACACCGTTGCCGGGTTTACTTTTCTGCAGATACATCGGCCGAAAATGTCGCTGCTGGATAATCTCAGCGGTACGCCCGCAGCGATACCTGCGGCGAAATAACTGCGAGATCACGCGCAGCGTCAGGTAAATCCCATCACAATGGAACGCGTTTTGCGCTGTCGTAATGCTGGCGCCAATAAACGTTGCTGAGATAATCCAGTCTGACCACACCGCCTTCGTTCGGCGCGTGCACGAAACGGTCTTCGCCGACATAGATGCCAACATGCGATGCGTATCGGCTCGTGGTGTCGAAAAAAATCAGATCGCCGGCCTGCAATTCGTCGCGTGCGACTGAGGCAAGTTGCAGGTCGGCCAGATCGCCCACGGTGCGCGGCAACACCACGCCGGCGGCATCGCGGAACACAAAATCGACCAGGCCACTGCAATCGAAACCGGTTTCCGGAGTGTTGCCACCGTAATGATAAGGCGTGCCGACCAGGCCAATGGCGCGGAACAATACGTTGTTGGCAGCCGTCACGCCTTGGCGCGCAGCCGGTGCGGTGAAGCGCGGCAACGTGGCTGATGGCGGTTTGCTCCGCTGGTGCGAACATGCAGCGAGCAACATACTCAGGCACAGCAAAAAATGCCGTGAACAATGGGTGGGCAGGGCGTTCGACATGCCGATAAAATCTGCGATGCGCAGTGCGCTGTCAATCTCAGCGTGCAGACGCCATGCAGCTTGCCGATCGCATGCCAACAATGACGTGGCGCTCTCAACTCGCTACTCTACGCAACTTTACCGCGAGGACGCTGCATGAAAGCCGAAACCAATTCCGTGGTGAGTTTCCATTATTCCCTGGCCGACGAGGCCGGAGAACCGATCGAAAATTCGCACGACCGCGAACCGATGAGTATTCTTCTCGGCGCGGGCAACATTATTCCGGGGCTCGAATCAGCGATCACCGGGCGCGAAGCCGGTGATCGATTCGATGTCACGGTGACAGCGGAGCAAGCCTACGGCGAACACCGTGATGGCTTAACCCAGCGTGTGCCAAAAAAATATTTCGAGCAGGCGCAGCGCCTGAAACCCGGCATGACCACGCTGCTGAAAACCCAGGACGGTAGTCAGCGCATGGTGGTTGTAACGAAGATTGGACAAAGCGTGATCGATGTCGACTTGAATCATCCGATGGCTGGCAAGACGCTGAATTTTGCGATAGAAATTCTCGATGTGCGCGTGGCCAGCGAAGAAGAAATTGCGCATGATCACGCGCATGCGCCAGGCGGTCATCAGCACTGATCTTTACGGCTCTGGAATACATCAGGACAAGGCGTTCGAAATGCCAAAACTGCATGAATGCGATGTCGCCGATCTGCGCCCGACGCAGATCACGGTCGGCATGTTCGAGGTCGAGGACAAGCGCAAGCTGCTCGCGGCGTTGGGCAAGCATGAGCGTCGCGATTTTCTCCAGGCGCATGCGATTCCTGCGGTGCGCGGTTTCGACAACAGACTCTACATTACCGATCACCATCATCTTGCTCGGGCTTTGTTCGACGACCGCTTTGATAGCGCATTTTTTCTCGTGGAAGCTGATCTTTCAGCGTTTGATGAAACGAGTTTCTGGCAGCACATGCATCAACAGCAGTGGGCGCATCCGATCGATGCCAGCGGCAAGCACCGTGACTACGAGAGCATTCCGCATCACGTGGAGGATCTGCTCGACGATCCGTATCGCAGTCTGGCCGGTTATGTACGCAACGCCGGTGGTTATAAGAAAACGCCGACGGCATTTGCCGAGTTCTCATGGGCTGATTTTTTCCGCACGCGAATCGCGCTTGACGGTAGCCGCGGCACATTCAATCGCGCCGTCGAGCGCGCTGTGGCATTGGCGCACAGCGAGGCCGCGCATGCTTTGCCGGGTTATTTTCCGCTCGCTCAAAGCTGAGCACTTCGCCTTGTCGACTGGTGTTTCAGGCCCAATATCTGTATAAAGCGCAAGGCTGCGTATCGCCATAGGTGTAGTCGGCAACGGCAGTCCGGTACTTGAGCTCCGCTCGTTACTCTCTGACATTGCATCACCCTGAAATACCAGCCAGTGCCCGCAAGGGTGAAATATTTCCATTGATTGAAGGTTATACATATGTCAGATCAGCTGATTGGGACCGTGAAATGGTTCAACGATGAAAAAGGTTATGGGTTCATCAGTCGCGAAGGCGGCAGCGACCTGTTCGTGCACTTCCGTTCGATCGTCGGCACCGGTCGTCGTGGTCTGGTCGAAGGGCAGAAAGTGCGCTTCACCTTGGGTGAAGGCCAGAAAGGCCCGCAAGCCGAAAACGTCGTTCCCGAATAATCACGTTTTCTTTATCAGCGCGCGGAACTACTGTTTCGCGCGCTGATCTCAATGCTGGATGATGTGCGGCGCGGGTTTTCTCCGCAGCACGCCATGCGTTGATTGTTTTATCCCGTCTTCCACGGATGCCGCGTATCATGCGCTGGTATTTCGTGGCGTATAACTCGGCTGCTGTGTCATTCAGCGTTCGAGGCGTTTTTTGCGCTGCTCACGCGCGCATTTCTGCGACGAGATATTTTTCTGCTCGTCGCCCTCATAGAGGATCCACCGATGCTGACACTCTCCGTGCGCGGTCTGCCGCGCTCCACTACCGAACAGTCTCTGACCGAACTGCTCTCACGTCATGGTCGGGTGCATAACCTGAAAATGGCCAAGGATTTGTTCTCCGGCGAATGCCGCGGTTTCGCCACCGTCGAAATGGAAGGGCATGAGGCGCGCAATGCGATCGCCGCCATGGACGGTTCCAGTGTCGAAGGCGGTCAATTGCGCGTTGGCTTGGACAAGCCACGCGTTGGTCGCGGTGGCGGTCGCCGCTAAAAGCCAGACCTGACCGATCCCGCAACGGGATGGGTTGCCAATGCTGACGCCGGTCTGACCGGCGCGGCAGACAGACGCGCCGTTTCACACCGGCGCGTTTTGCATCTCAAGATTCGCACAGCATCAAAACCGGTTCACGCGTCGACGTGTTGCCGAGCATTGATGTGCGCGTCGATTGGCGCTGATCGCGAGCCGTGTTTTTTCCGCGCGGGCCAAGCCAGAATCCTCCGCTGGCACTACAATCGCGGCATGAGCGAAAAAAAATTCGACGTGGTGATTCTCGGCGGCGGCGTGATCGGCCTGGCCTGCGCGCTTTATCTGCTCAAGGCAGGTCGCAGCGTGGTGGTGATCGAGCAAGGCACACCGGGCTGCGGCAGTTCGCATGGCAACTGCGGCACGATTACGCCGAGCCATGCCACGCCACTCGCAATGCCCGGACTCACATCCACCGCGCTGCGCTGGATGTTGCAGACCGATGCGCCGCTGTACATCAAACCTCGCCTCGATCTCGCGCTGCTCTCATGGTTGTTGAAGTTTCACCAGCATTGCAACTGGGAAGATTTCCGGCGTATCACCGCGATCAAGGCACCGTTGCTGATGCGTTCGCGCGAACTGCTTGAGCAGCTTGTTGCCGGCGAAAAACTCGACTGCGAATTTGAAAAAACCGGCACGATGTATGTGTACCGCGATCCGCAGGCGCTGGAGAAATCGCAATGGCTGCCGCAAGCGCTGAACGATGTCGGCGTGCCGATCGAAACCATCGACGGCGCCCGTGCGCGTGCGGTCGAACCCGCGCTCAACGACAGCATCGTCGGTGGTTATCTCAATCCGCTCGATGCGCACCTGCGCCCGGATCGTTATCTCGCCGAATTGATGCGATGCGTGCGTGAGCACGGCGGCGAGATTCGCGAAGCGACCAGAGTCACCGGGTTCCGCAGCGGCACGCGTCACATCGATGCGGTGCTCACGAGTCGCGGCGAGGTCAGCGGTCGCGAGATCATCCTGGCACTCGGTGCATGGTCACCGCTGTTTGCAAAACAGTTGAATCTGCGCTTACCGATCCAGCCCGGCAAAGGTTATTCTATCACCTATAGTCGGCCGAGTTGTTGTCCGCGTATTCCGCTGGTGCTGAAGGAGCGCAGCGTCTGCGTGACCGGCTGGAGCAGCGGTTATCGCCTCGGCAGTACGATGGAATTTTCCGGCTACGACACGCACCTCAACCGCACGCGTCTCGGTGCACTGGCACGGGGCGCGGCAGAATATTTGCATGAGCCGGTGGGCGCTCGCATCAGCGAAGAATGGTATGGCTGGCGACCGATGACCTATGATGATCTGCCGATCCTGGGACGCAGTCCGGCGCACGACAATCTGACCTTGGCGACCGGGCACGGCATGCTTGGTGTGACCATGTCTGCGATTACCGGCGTGCTGATCAGCGAGTTGCTTTGCGGCCAATCGCCATCGCTGGATATGGCGCCTTACAGTCCAGCACGTTTCAAATAATCGAGGAAAAAGTATGCATCTGGGAAAAATTTTCGTACTGGCATTTTTGCTTGTTTTTTCATCGTTCGGCTTTGCCGCCGAGGCCGGCAAACCGGATGCTGCCGATGTGGATTTCCAGTGGGGCGTAAAGGTTCCGCTGCGTGATGGCGTAAAACTCAACGCCACCTTGTATCGTCCGCATGCGCAGAAAGATGCGTTGCCGTGCATCTTCACGCTGACGCCGTACATCGCGCAGAGTTATCACGATCGTGCGATGTATTTCGCCGCGCACGGTTTTGTTTTCGCTACGATCGATGTGCGCGGGCGCGGCAATTCTGAAGGCGAATTCACACCGCTACTGCAGGAAGCGCAAGACGGCCACGACATCGTCGAGTGGCTTGCGCAACAACCGTATTGCAATGGCAAAATCAGCATGTGGGGCGGCTCCTACGCGGGCTACGATCAGTGGGCCACAGCGAAGGAATTTCCGCCGCACTTGAGCAGCATCGTGCCGGTCGCGTCGCCTTACGCCGGCATCGATTTTCCCCGCCGCAACAACATCGCTTATCCGTACGATGTGCAATGGCTCACCCTCACCAGCGGTCATGCTTCGCAGGACAAGATTTTCGGTGACGGCAAATTCTGGGCGGCCAAATTCAGCGAACTTTTTCTGCAGCATCTCGCGTTCAACGACATCGACAAGATCATCGGCAATCCTTCGCCGATCTTCCAGACCTGGATGCAGCATCCGATGCGCGATGCGTATTGGGACAGCTTCAATCCGACTGCCGCGCAACTGGCGAAAATCGATCTGCCGATCCTCACCATCACCGGTCAGTACGATGGCGATCAACCCGGCGCGCTGATGCACTACACCGAGCATATGGCCAACGCCAGCGTGCACGCCAAGGCGCAGCATTACCTGATCATCGGGCCGTGGGATCAT
>JAYVTP010000085.1:0-7190 GCA_043788685.1 Pseudolysobacter sp.
ATCTACGGTGGCATCGTCGCGTCGATCTTCACCGTGCTTGGGATCTGGCTCGGATTGAAGTTCACACGCGCCCGCGAAACCGTGGCAGTGCGCGAAGTACTTGTTGTGGCAGAAGCGCAGATGAGCAGGCCGTTTGCGCAGTCGTTCGTGCGCAACAAGCTGCGGCTGGAGGAGTTGGGCATCACCCCGCGCGAGCTGGATATCCTCGATGCGATGGTAGCCGGTCTGAGCAATCGCGAGATCGGCGAACGGCTTTTTGTCAGCGAGAATACGGTGAAGACGCATGCCGCACGCGTGTTCGGCAAGCTTTCGGCGCAGCGGCGCACGCAGGCTGTGCAGCGCGCGAAAGAAGCGGGACTCATCCCCTGAAAGGATGATTTCAGGGGGGGTCCGACAAAAATCACCCGTTCGGGTGACGCGCCAAGCGAAGGCACTGAACAGAATCACAACCGTTCATCCGCACCTTCCACAGCAGAGGATTCGATCCATGAAAAAAACCGTGCTCACCTTTGGCCTGATCTCCGGCGCCATCCTGTCGGCGATGCTGCTGGTCACGCTGCCGTTTCAGGACGCAATTGGCTTCGACCGTGGCGCTATCATCGGTTACACGTCGATGCTGGTTGCTTTCCTGCTGATCTTTTTCGGCGTGCGTTCGTATCGCGAAAACTTCGTTGATGGCAAGCTTCATTTTGGCCGCGCGTTCGCGGTTGGCGCACTGATCGCGCTGGTGTCATCGCTGTGCTACGTCGCGACCTGGGAAGTGGTCTACTTCAAGCTCGCGCCGGATTTCATGGCGAAATATGAAGCACACATCCTCGACAAGGCGCGCGCGGACGGTGCGAGCGTGGAAGCGATTGCGCAGAAGAAATTGGAGCTGGACAAGTTCGCGGCGATGTATCAAAACCCGGCAATCAATGCCGCGATCACGTTTCTCGAACCATTGCCGGTCGCCTTGATCGTGGCGCTGGTATCGGCGGGCGTGCTGAGCAGGCGGCGAAAAACGCGAGTCTCTGAAGTTGCGCGCGTGATCGCCAAATGATGGATCGAGCGGGACAATAAAATTTGCGGGCGCAATAGAAAATTTGCAAAAGCGAGTCGGTGAAAACATCGGCATTTCCTGCTGAGGAATTTCCGCGCCGTCAGCAAGCGTGCCTGCGTCGGGCGGATTCGGTATCCTTTCGCACCGCTCATTGCAGGATGCTTCATGCCGCTACGATATCTCGAACTGGTTTTATTCAGCACCTACACCGAATTGCGCGCCGAGCGCGAGCGCAGTTATCTCGGCTTTGTCTGGTGGGTGCTGGAGCCGGCAATGATGATGGCCGTGTTTTATCTGGTGTTCGCGGTGGTGTTGAAATCCAGCGCACCGGATTACGTGCCGTTCCTGCTGGTTGGCCTGACGAGCTGGCAGTGGTTCAAATCCTGCGTCAGTCATGGCGGCAACGCGATCTGGAGCAATCTCGGCCTGATCCGTCAGGTCAAACTGCCGTGCCTGCTGTTTCCGAGTGTGCAGATTCTTGCCGACACGGTGAAATTCCTGTTTATTCTCACGTTGCTCATGGTCATTTTGTGGTGCAGCGGCTACAAGCCGAACATCACGTATGTCGCGCTGCTGCCGGTGTTGCTGGTCGAGCTGATCTTTGCCGCGGGCGCCACGTATATGGTCGCCGCGGTCACGCCGCTGTTGCCGGATTTGCGTTTCGTGATCGAGCAATTCCTGCAGGTGGTGATGTTCATTTCCGGCGTGGTGTTTGCGCTCGATAGCGTGCCGCCGTCGATGCGCGTGTGGTTCGCGTTGAACCCGGTCGTGGTGCTGGTGGATTCGGCGCGCGGCATCCTCATGCACGCGCGCTGGCCGGACTGGTGGGCGTTGGCGCAGGTCGCCGGCATCTCGTTGCTGATGTGCGCGCTCGGCATTCATCTGGTCGCTCGGTTCACGCCGCGCTACGTCAAGCTGGCGATCTGACATGGCGAGTACACAAGTTCAAGTCGCGACCAGCGCGCCGTCCGATGCGGGCGAACTGATCGTCTCGATGCGCGATGTCGGTGTGGCTTTCAGCGCCAAACGCCGGCTCGGCGAGAGTCGTTTCTGGGCGCTCGAAGATGTGAGCCTCGAACTGCGGCGCGGCGAGCGGCTCGGCATCATCGGTCGCAACGGCGCCGGAAAAAGTACGCTGTTGCGCGTGATCGCGGGTATCGTCGGGCCGGATCGCGGCAGCTTGCACCGCGCGCCGATCTCGTGCCAGCTATTGTCGCTGATGGTTGGATTTTCGCCGCACCTGAGCGGTCGCGACAACGCGATCCTGAGCGGCATGATGCTCGGCATGCGCCATCGTGACATCAAGCAGCGGCTGCCGGCGATCCACGGATTTTCCGAGCTCGGCGAATTTTTCGAGCAGCCGATTTCGAGTTATTCGACCGGCATGTTGTTGCGTCTGGGTTTTTCCGTGGCGATGCAGGTCGAGCCCGACGTGTTGCTGATCGATGAAGTGCTGTCGGTCGGCGATGCCGAGTTTCAGGAAAAATCCGGTGCCGCTTTGCGCGAGCGCATGCGCAACGGTTGCACCGTGGTATTCGTCTCGCACGAGGATTCGCAGGTACGGCAACTCTGTGACCGCGCGTTGTGGGTCGAGCACGGCAAGAGCGTCATGCAAGGCCCGGTCGAAGATGTGCTGGCCGCGTATCACGCGGTGCTGCACGCGGCGCCTGCGACAAAATGAAAACGCGATTTGTCGAGATTGAATTAATTCGCCATCGGCCAAGCCGCTGTCGCGCGCGGCGCCGATGATGCTGCGGTCAATCCTCTGGAACGGCCAGCGCCTTGCGATCGAATTGGGTGCTGATACTGACGATCGGCGATTGCTGCTTGCGCTCGATGGTCTGTTTTTTTCCGAACAGATCATTTCGGCGCAGCAGTGTCTCGTACATTTCGATTTTCCGTTCGCGCCGCAGACGGGCGTTGAATTCCACATCTCGTTGCGGCTCGAACCGCACGGCATTGAGCTGCTGCCAACACCGTGGCAGCTACGTTTTGGCGAGGCCGCAAGTAAGGCGATGCCGGCACATGAAACATCCGCCGTTGCAGTTGCACGAGAAAATCTCACACCGCTGCTCGACGCCGCGATTTTCTCGCCGTTGCAGCAACCCAATGTGTTGCATGTGCCGGTCACGATCATCGTACCGATCTACAACGCCAGCGAACTTGTGCAACGCTGCATCGACGCATTGATCGAACACACGCAAGGCCTAACGCAATTGCTGTTGATCGACGATGCCAGTACCGATGCTGCGATCGCCCCGTTACTGGCGCGATGCCAGAATTCTCCAGGCATAACGGTGCTCAGCAATACGCAGAATCTCGGTTACACGTGCAATATCGCGCTCGGGTTGAGCCATGCGCCGCACGGCGATGTCGTCGTGCTCAACGCCGATACCGAAGTGGGGCCGAACTGGCTGCTTGGCCTGCGCCGCGCGGCGTATGCACGCGCGGATGTCGGCACTGCGACGGCCGTGTCGGATAACGCTGGCGCATTTTCAGTGCCGGAACTGGAGCGGTACAACCCGCTGCCCGCAACGTGGTCGTTGATGCAGACCCAGCGTGCGTTGTGGCAGCAGGCTGGTCTGGTTACGCCGGCGCTGCCGACCGGCAACGGGTTTTGCATGTATGTAAAACGCGCCATGCTTGATCACGTCGGTGGTCCTGATGTCGCCGCTTTCCCGCAAGGCTACGGCGAAGAAAATGATTGGTGTCAGCGCGCCGAGCAAGCCGGATTTGTGCACGTCGTCGCCGGCAATGTACTGGTGCATCATGCGCGCAGCGCGAGCTTCGGCGAGGCACGCCGCGAATCGCTCGGGCATGCCGGCATGGCGGTGTTGCGCGAGCGTTATCCGTATTACGAAGCTGCTGTCGGCGCGACGTTATTGTCGTTCGAGCGACGCGTGCTGGACTGGCGTGTGCGCCATATTTATCGATCGGCACTCAGTGCAACGTCGCCGCCGCGACCCCGGGTTTTGCAGATCGTCGCGGTGCAAAGCGACCTCGGTAGCGGCGATGCAGATGCGCTCACCGCACTCGCGCGCGATTTTGATATCTGGCAGTTGGGATGCCATCAACAAATGTTTCTGCTGATGCAATATTCCGTCGACGGCTGGCGCGAAATACAACGCGCCAGCATCGCGCCGTGCCTGGAGTTTGCGCCAGCGACCTGGCTACGCCATGACGAAATTTTCGCGCGCTGGATGCAGCATTACGCGATTGAACTTGTGCATCTGATCGACCTGCGCGGACATAGCGGGCACCTGATCGCAACGAGCGCGTCGCTGGCGGTTCCGTTGCTCGATACGCGCAGCGCGCAGCCGCATTTATCCGATGCGGCAAGCATCGCGCGGCAATACAATGCGACGTTGAAATCTCACCTCAGTTTCGTGTCCGCGTTATTGCAAGGCTGAGGCGTATCAACGTTTGCGCAATTCCAGCATATGCTGGCCGCGAGGGTGCCCCCAATCGCCGATCACCTCAAGTTGAAGTCCGGCGCAGTCGGCAAGATAACGATACGCGGATTCGTGTTGATGAAACGGATCGCGATCAAGATGGCTGATCACACCGCCCGGTGAATGCGTGATCGGCGCGATCGAGGCAGCGTCGGCCGCAGGAAAATACGTCGCATAAAACATACCGCCATCGGCCAGTACCTGCGCCACACCAAGAAGACAGCGCTGGATCTGGTCGAGATGCAGATGGGTGAAAACCGACACCGCCAGCAGCATGTCGAAACGCTGGCCGAAACGCGTCAGCGCGAATTCGGCATCACACAACAGATGCGCATTGCGGTGCGCGAGACCGGCGCGCACCAGCTCCATGCGGCCGCCTTCGAGCAACGATGCGTTGATGTCCACGCCGTAATAATTTCCGGCATCGAGATAACGCACGAAGTGCACACCGCCGCGTAGTGCACCGCAACCTAGGTCAAGCAGGCGATGTTGTGGCTGCAGCCCGCGGTCGCGCAGGAATTCGAATTGCATCAGGCCGACATCGTCCCACAGGCCGCCAATCTCATCGCGATGCGCGCCGCTGGCGAGTTCATCCGCACTGAGCTGGCGCCAATATTTGTTGGTGCCGCGCATGGTTTCGGCGCTGGCGGAAATTGGCTCGTCGGCAGATTGTTGTTTCACGCTGTCGCACCCGGTTGCATCATGGAAAAAAACAGCCACACTGTGGCGATGAATAGTTGGTTCTTGCGCACTTCGATCACCCCGCGCAGCCGTCTATTGCTGATGGTAGCGCTTGCCAGTTTGCTGGTACAGCAAGCGCTGCTGTGGTGGATTTATTACCACGACGGCGCAAAACAACTGTTCGGCGACGAGCTGCAATATCTTGCTGCGGCGCGCGCCGTGCTTGCCGGCGGTGCGTGGCATCCGAGCCATATCTGGCCACCCGGACAATCCTTGCTGATCGCATCCATGCAGGTTTTGTTCGGCAGCGTCATCGTGCCGATGCAACTGTTACAGACCGCATTGTTTCTCGGCTGTGGCGGTTTGCTGTGGCGGCTTTGGCGACGTCTTGGCGGCAGTCGTATCGCGGCCGCAATCGCTGCGGGATTGTTCCTGCTGAACCCGAGTGATGCCGCGTATGCGCATTATCTGTGGCCCGAAATTCCGCACCTGTTCTGCATGCTGCTGACACTGAGTCTGTTGCTGCGCGATCCGCAAAAAAATGCCGTCATTCGTCCGCATCTCGCCTTGCTTGCGGGCCTGTCGCTGGGTCTGGCACTGATTTTTAAAAGCCTGCTGGCGGCATTCTGGCCGTTATTGTTGCTCTGTTTCGTGCAGAGCTGGCGGCCGTTGCGACTGGAGTGGAAATCCGCCGCGACATTTCTGCTGGGGATATTCCTGATCACCGCACCGGCGTTGATCGCGGGACATCGCAACACCGGCCATTGGTCGATCGCCGACAGTTCGGTGTTCAATCTGGTGGCGGGCCTGAGCGATCGTGTGCGCAACGATTATGTCGATGAGCCAGTGGCCAATCTGTTCGGCGACTATCTCAATAGCGGCACGACGGCGGATCAGCGCAATGCGTGGGCGTATCAACAACTGGACCAGCGTCTGCAAAACACGCCGCCTTTGGAGCTTGCCGAACAGCAATTCGCGCGGCAGTATTTTCGCCTGTTCGAGAGCAAGACACTGCTGCTGACGCAATTGCCCGGGCCGACCTGCGCGGGTTACATGAGTGCGTATCAGGACACGCCGCCCGCTGCGATTTTCGTGTTGCGCTGGTCATCGCATTTGTTGCACGCGCTGATTCTGGTCGGCTTCGCTTGCGGTCTTTGCCTGTGGCGCGAATGGCGGTGTATATGGCTATGGTTGTTGCTGGCAAGTGTCGGTTATCAGCTAGTCTTGTATTCCGGCCTGCACGTAAAAGCGCGCTTTCTGCTGCCGATGATTCCGGTGTTCTGCTGTTTCGCCGGTGAAGTCTATGCGCGTATTTTTCAGCGTGATACGCGACTCGCCATCACGCCGATGCGCCTGCTCGCGGCGAGTCTGCTTGCGCTAACGCTGCTGTTTCTGGCGTTCGCCGGGCCGTGGATCGAGGGTTATTGCTGCGGCTGAATAAATCGCGATTTTGAATAAGTCGCCGCGACGCAAAACGCGCCATGGCGGGCTGGCCACGTTTTTACTGCACGGGTTCGAGCATGGCGCGCGCCTGCTCCAGGCGCTGGCTGTAAGTACTCAAGCTAGTGGCGATGAGATCGACATAACGCGTGACCTGTTCCACTGTTTCTGCTGTATCGCCTCACTTGCGTCAGCCGGGATTTTCCTTGGCTTGCGGCACCGATACCTTGGCCTGGCCGGCAGCGATCTGGCTCGTATTCGTCGCGCCTGTGTCAAAGCCGAGTTTGGAAATCTTGTCCGGCAAATTGGTTGGCGGTAGCAGTTGCGGATCGCTGATCAGCAAACCCTTGACCGGTGGATCGACCAGATAAATCCGACCGAACGCATCGTGATCCTGCTGCGGATCGCTCGTCAGCACATGTACCTGCGCGAGCTGCCCGGTTATTTGCGCGGGCGGCGCGGGCAGAGCAAAGCGCGGTGCATCGGCGCGGTACTCTGCCTTGGCCAGACTCTTGCCCTTAATATCTTGCCAGTCGACGCTGACCTGGCCGTGGAAGTCACTGCTCGGCAGCGCCACC
>JAYVTP010000086.1:0-26925 GCA_043788685.1 Pseudolysobacter sp.
TTCATCGTCAACGGCAAGTACCGTGTGCGCGTAGGCGCGGACACCGCTGATATCGTGCAATATCTGGTGGCGCGCGAAAGCAGCGCCGCCAAATAATTCTTACCGATCAATTACGGAGATACCCCATGTTGCAGCGTTTCGTCTTCATCGTCGCCGGCTTGCTGCTGGTTACCTTCGGTCATGCCGAGGAAAAAGCCGCGCCCGCCGCTGCAACGCGTACGTGGGAAGCCGGCAAGGATTATGTCCTGATCAATCCGCCCGTAGCCACCAGCACGGGTGCCAAGATCGAAGTGCTCGAAGTGTTCAGCTACGCCTGTCCGCACTGCGCGCATTTCCAGCCATACGTGGATCAGCTCAAGGCGAAGTTGCCGAGCAACGCGCAATTCGTCAGCCTGCCGGCGGTTTTCAATCCGGCGTGGGAACCTTACGCACGCGGTTTCTATACCGCGCAATCGTTCGGTATTCTGGACAAGAGCAATCAGGCGCTGCTGGATGCTATTCATCGTGACCACAAGCCGTTGCGCACGATTCAGGAGCTTGCACAGTTTTATGCCGACTACGGCGTGAAGCCGGAAAACTTCCTGTCCACGGCAGGTTCGTTCGTGATCGAAGGCAAGCTCGCACAAGGCAACGATCTCGTGCGCAGCTACGGCGTCGAAGGCACGCCCACCCTGATCGTGAATGGCAAATACCGCGTCTCGGTCAACGATCACGGTGTGCAATTCCCGGAAATGATCGCGATCGCGGAATTTCTGGTCAGCCAGGAAAGTGCCGGCAAAAAAGCCAAATAAATTGCACCCGTAATATCGACAGCGCTGGCCGTCGCAGCCTGTTCACAACACAAACTGCTAGTCTCGTGCCATGAGCGCCCCTATCGCCGAGGCCACGCCCGACTCCACCCGCACTGCAGGCACGCGCCTGCAGTTGCTGAGTTGCAACATCCTCGCCGGCACCAGCGTCAGCGGCTACCGCGATTACGTCACCAAAAGCTGGACGCAGATTTTGCCAGCGCGCAGCAAGCGTAACAACCTCGATGAACTTGCGCTGCGCGTGGCCGAATTCGATCTGGTCGGGTTGCAGGAAGCCGATGCCGGCAGTCTGCGCTCGGGATTTTTGAACCAGATCCAGTATCTCGCCGAGACTGCACGTTTTCCATTCTGGAGTCATCAGCCGAATCGCAAGGTCGGCCAGTTTGCGCATTCCAGTAACGGCCTGCTCAGCCGCTGCGAGCCGATCGAAGTCATCGACTATCCTTTGCCCGGACGTATTCCCGGACGCGGCGTGCTATGGGCGCGTTACGGCTCTGAGTGGCATGGGCTGGTGATCCTGGTCGCGCATTTGTCGCTGGGACCGAAAGCACGGCGACGCCAGCTGGATTTTGTCGCCGAGCTGATCGGCTCGCATTCGCACGCGGTATTGATGGGCGATCTTAACTGCACCGCCGACAGCGCCGAGCTGCAAGGTTTGTACGCACGCACATCACTGACACCGCCGCCTGATCCTCCGCCGACATTCCCGAGCTGGCGGCCGTTGCGGGCAATCGACCATATCCTCGTGTCGCAGCATATCCACGTCGAACATCTGCGCACGCTGCCGCATGCGGTGTCGGATCATTTGCCGCTGGCAGCCAGCATTCGTCTGGATTGAGCGTCACGTTCTGGCAAAAGCAGCTCTCGCGAAAATTCTTCTGCGCTATCAAATATCTCGTGGTCAGTGAGCACTGAAAACCCGCCATGAAATCCGCAAGGAATCGACAGACAAAAAAATAGGGCCGCTCGCGCGGCCCTAAATCATTTCCCCAGAACCGGTCTTGCGCCGGTGCGTAGTTTGTAGTTAGAACTTGATGCTGGCTTCGATATAGCTGAAACGGCCCGGCAGGTCGTAGTTCGATGCGTCATAGCCGTTCAATGAACAGCTCAGGCAGGTCGGCGGATCTTTGGCGAACAGGTTATTGACGCCAGCAGATATCAAGAAGTTGAACTTGACCGGCACTTTCCAGCTTGCGCGCACGTCGTGGTAGGTCACCGCACCGAGATGGTTGGTACCGTTCGGACGAGTTGGTGCAACGTTACTCGAATCGGCGTTCACGTTGTCGCCGCATACTGCGAAGCCTGCACCACCGCCGCAATCTTCCTTGAGCGAAGACATGTAGCGCATGGTCCAGCGTGCCGTCCAGTTATCCAGCGCCCAGTTCACATTGAATGTGCTGCGTATGCGTGGAATGCCGCTGTCGGCCGCTTCCGCACCAACGACCTTGGGTTCCGCCAAACCGGTGTCCTTGGACTTGGAAATATAATTCATGGTGTAAGTGCCCTGCAGCCCGGCACCGAATCGGCCAATACCGGTTTCGGCACCCGTCCAGTTAACACCGAAATCGATGCCATTGGTATCGATGCGGCCGAGGTTGCGCAGACCATTGTTGAAACCGTTGATGTCGCCGCTGGCACTGCGGGTGATGCCGTTGCAATAGATCGGATCAAAAGTGGCTACACAGCGATTCAACTGGGTTTGTGCGTCCGGCGCCTGGATCGCATTGTCGACATGAATCTTGTAGTAGTTCAAATCGAAATCGAGCTTCTGCACCCAGGAAATATTCTCGGCCCAGCTTGGACTGTAGATGCCGCCCACGGTCAAGGCGTTCGAGGATTCCGGTTGCAGCTTTGGGCTACCGCCAGTGATGATCGAAATCTGTGGCTCCGACGTGAAGGTGCCGGGATCTGCCACACCGAGCTTCTTGCAATTCACCGCATTCACACCGGTCGCGCCCGCGCAGGGGTCGGTCAACGTTGCATCAAAACGCGAGAAGGTGCTGAACAATTCACCAATCGATGGGGCACGAAAACCTTCCGCCCAGGTGCTGCGGAACGTCAGATCGTCGAATACCTGCCAACGCAACCCGAGCTTGTTGTTGGTGGTGCCGCCGAAATTGGAGTAATCGGAATAACGCGAAGCGAGGCTGAGATCGAGATGTTTGACACCCGGAATATCCGCCAGCAACGGTGCATTCAGTTCGATGTAATACTCATCGGTGGTATACCCGCCAACGGTGGCACCGGAAGGCACGCCATTTGAATCGCCCGCGATGACCACGGCATCGGGATTGTACGAACCATCCAGACGACGATGCTCAAAGCCCACGGCGGCGGTCAACGCACCTGCCGGCAGCTGAAACAGATCGCCGGAAATATTCGCAGTCCAGGCCTTGAGCTTTTCATCACTGCGATCATTCTCGGTGAACAGGATGTAATTCAACATCGCCGGGGTGATCGTGCCGGGCCCGCCAAAAAGATTCAGCGGAACACACGGCGCGGTACATGCGCTGATCGGTCCCACCGCGGTCATGATGTGGCGGATATTGTAGGTGCCGGTGACGGTTTGCGTGGCCTTGTTGTCGCTGTCGAGGAAATTCACATCCCACGAGAAGGCATGTCCGCCGAGCTGAAAGATGCCATTGAGTCCGGCCGAAATGTATTTGGTATCGACCGACTGGCTGAAAATACGCGGGCCACCCTCGAGCGGACGCCGTCCCACAGTGAATTGACCATCGCTCGGGCTCAGGCTGAAGCCAAACGGGTTGTATGGGTTGCTTGCATCGACACCCACCGAACTGCACAGATCAGATCCGGCACAGCGGTTACCGAGATTGATCGGCTCCGGTGCCGCCTGATTTTTCGAATCGCGCGTGTTGTACAAACCCTTGATGGTAAAATTGATGCTATCGGTGATGTGGTAGGTACCCTGAGCAAAAATACCGGTGCGTTCAGATGGCGTTTGCAAGAGATTGTACGGCGCAAAGTTGAAGCGGTCAGCGGTGCTGAAAACGTGAAACCCGCCCGGGAAACTCTGCAGCCCGTTCGAGCCTGCGACACCGTTGGCGACCAGTTTGCATATGGCGGCACCGCCGACAGGACACACACCGCCGCCGGGTGGCGTGAATCTGACATTGGTAAACGGAATCGCTCCGCTACCGTTAGCCAAACCGGTGCCGGGAACCGGGACACTCGCTTGCTCAAATTCACCCGAGCTGATCGCGTCCTGCTTGAAATGACTGATGTCCATGATGAAATCGAACTTCTCAGTGCTGGTACCCAGCGAGATGTTGCCGGAGTAGGTTTTGCCATCGCCGACCGAGCCATTGGCCGCATAGACATGCAGGGCGAGACCATCCTGCTTTTTCTTGGTGATGATATTGATCACACCGGCAATCGCGTCCGAGCCGTACAGCGATGAAGCGCCATCGGTGAGGATTTCGATGCGCTCGACGATGCTCGACGGAATCGTGTTCAGATCGACTGCGGCGCTGACACCGGACGCGGATGATTCCGGCACCCAACGCAAGCCATCGACCAATACCAGAGTGCGTTTGCCACCAAGGTTGCGCAACGACACCGTGGTCGAACCGGAACCAACGCCGCCGCCATCCGGCGGAAAGCCGAAGTTGCCGGCGGAGTTGAATTTGGTATTCAGCGACGAACCCGATACCGACAGACGCTGGATCACATCGCCGATCGAGCCAAGGCCGGTATCCTCGATGTCCTTCGCACTGATCGTGATTACCGGGCTCTGCCCTTCGACTTCAGCCTTTTTGATGCGCGAACCGGTGACGGTGACGGCTTCAAGCTTTTGTGCGTCATCCCCTCCACGATTCTGAGCAAATACGGGTGCAGCATACAGTGGCAACAACAATGCACTGATCACGCTGGCGCTTAGCAAACGACGCGGCATCGCATTCATTTGGACCTCTCGGGTAATGGGGTGGATGGACTGAGCGCTACTCGACTTATGACGAGAATGTGAACAAATTGTAATGACAGTGTAATCGTTGCACACAAAAAAACGAATTGCCAGCCCCCTTGTCCGATCGAGGACAATGTCTTCGAGGCAGGATCAAGACTTCACACCAAACTTATGAAAATCCATTAACTGGCTGTAATACAAGTATTTAATCGACATGGCGCGCTAGCTCGTCTATCCTCACGCCATGATTTCGACAGGCCCTAAACACGCTTCGCAACAAGGCGTTGCGGGCGCCCTCAATTTATTGCAGTTACAACCAGCAGCGCTCGATATGCATCTCCCGAAACGTTTTTTTCTATTGCTGGCGCTGCTGCCGATTTTCGCGACGACACTATCCTTCGCCGAGGTGACGACACCTGACATCGCAACGCGCGCACGCCAGCGGCTGCAGTTTCAGGCGGCGTATCAGGCGGCGCAGCGTGCCCCCGGCGACGCATGGCGCAAACTCAGTGTTGGCCTTGAAAACTATCCGCTGTATTCCTATCTCGAGCTCGCCGACTTGCAACAACGCAGCGAACTTGATCGCGCCACCGTCGATGCTTACCTCAAGACCTGGGCAAACTCGCTGCCCGCGCATTTGCTGCGTGATGCATATCTGGTGCAATTAGCCAAGCGTGGTCTGTGGCAGGATTTTCTCGATCACTACGAAACCAGCAAAAATCGCGAGCTGCGTTGCGATGAATTGCAGGCGCGCATCGCACTTGGCAAAACGCCAAGTTACAGCGACGAGATCGAACCGTTGTGGCTCAGCGCGAGTGCAACACCTGCGACCTGCGATGCCGTGTTCGCTTGGGCGCGCGCGCAAGGCAGCTTGCAGAGCAAACAATTGTGGCAGCGCCTGGATCTTGCTGCGGCGGCCAACAACGCCGAACTGACCGGCAACCTCGCCGCGCAATTGCCGGTGAGCGAGCGCGATGACGGCGAGCGTATCGCCGCGAGTCTGCGTGAACCGGCCGCCAATCTCGGCAAAGCCGAAACCTGGCCGGATACCTCGCGCGCGCGCGATGCCATCGTTTATGGCCTAAGCCGCTTGGCCAAGAAAAACAGCGAAGTCGCTGAAACACTGTGGGCCAAGCTCGGTGACAAATTCAAATTCGAATCGAGCCAGCGTGGCCGCATCCTGCATGCACTGGCGTTGTACCGCGCATCGAGTTTTGCGCCCGATGCGCTGGCGCGGCTGGATGCGTTGCCAGCAGAATTCGGCGACGACGCGACACGCGAATGGCGCGTGCGTCTTGCACTTTCAGCGCAAAACTGGGCGGATGCGCTTGCCGCGCTGGATAGCCTGAGCGACACGCAGAAAGCCGACCCGCGTTGGCGTTACCTGCGTGCGCGCATGCTCATGAAACTGGATCGCAACAGTGAGGCCAATGTGCTGTTCGCCGCGGTCGCACGCGAGCCGAATTATTTCGGTTTTCTCGCGGCCGACCGCGCACAGTTGCCATACGCGGTTTGTCCGCTGCAGATCGCCGCAAATACCAGTGCGCAAGCCCAGCTCAACAGTCTGCCCGGCCTGCAGCGCGCATTCGAATTCCAGTCGCTCGGACGTTTGAAGGAAGCGCGTCGTGAATGGGATTTCGCAATCACCGATCTCACCATCGAACAACGTCGTATCGCCGCCGAAATCGCCAGCCAACGCGGCTGGTACGATCGTGCCGTATTCGCGTTTGCGCATGGCGAAGAATTGCGTTTGTACGATCTGCGTTTTCCGCTCGCGCTGAAGAACGAAGTCGAAACGAATTCGCGCGATACCGGCATCGATCCGGCATGGACCTACGGCATCATCCGTGCCGAAAGCGCGTGGATGACCGACGCGCATTCGGGTGCCGACGCGTATGGTCTGATGCAGCTTTTGCCGGGCACCGCAGCCCGCCTGGCGAAGGAGCAGAAAAGCAGCTACCGCAATGCGGCCGACCTGTACGATCCAGTCACCAATATCGCACTCGGCACACGTTATCTGAGCAATATGTCGGCGCGTTTCGATGGCCGCACCTGGCTCGCTACGGCGGCTTATAACGCCGGCCCGGAGCCGGTAGATCGCTGGCTCGCCGCACGCGGCACGCTCGATCCGGATATTTTCGTCGAGACCATTCCGTATCGCGAAACCCGCGAATACGTTTCCAGCGTGCTGGCCTTCAGCGTGATCTACGATTGGCGCCTGAATCAAACCGCGCTGCCGTTATCGGCACGTCTGGCGCTGGCGCTGAATCCAGGCACCACGCCCGCGACAGAAACACCGCCGCGCAAGCAGATGAGTTGTCCGCTACCCGAGGTGCCGGTGATTACGCCCGCGCCGGTGGAAGTAAAACCTTCGGCAAAATAAAGCGGGCTGGATGAGATTCGCCCGCCTTCACGCGCGCTCGGCAGTACACGCGTTCTACTACGGATTCTCAATAAGTCGCGACTGGCACAGCATGAAACTGCAGCATTTGCTTATCCTTGGTGGCACCGGTTTTGTCGGCAGCCACTTGTTGCCGCGCCTCGTGCGCGACGGCCATCGCATCACCGTGCTCACACGTTATCGCGTGGCGCATCGCGGCCTCGCCTTGCTGCCCGGTGTGCGTCTGATCGATGCCGATGTTTACGATGCCGAAGTGCTCGCGCATGAACTGCGCGACATCGATGCGGCGATCAACCTGGTCGGCATTCTCAACGAACGCGGTCGCCGCGGTCGCGGCTTTCAAAAGGCGCATGTCGAGCTGACCCAGAACCTGATCGCGGCGTGCAAAAAAGTCGGCGTGAAACGGTTGCTGCAGATGAGCGCGCTGAATGCCGACCGCGGCGAAAGTTTTTATCTGAGGACGCGCGGCGCAGCCGAAGCTGCGATCAAGCAGAGCGGTCTGGACTGGACGATTTTCCGGCCATCGGTGATTTTCGGTCGCGGCGATGGCTTGTTTCATCGCTTCGCCGACCTGCTGAAAATCGCGCTGGTGTTGCCACTTGCACGCGCTGACGCACGTTTTGCGCCGGTGTATGTCGGCGACGTTTGCGAGGCGTTCGCGCGCAGCCTGCTCGCACCGGAAAGCATCGGCCAGATCTACGAACTCGGCGGTCCGCAAATCCTGAGTTTGCGCGAAATCGTGCAATACACGGCGCTGTTGATACGGCGCAAACGCTGGGTCATCGGCCTGCCGGAAATGCTCGGCAAACTGCAAGGCCGCGTATTCGATTTTGTTCCGGGCAAACCGTTTTCGAGCGACAACTACAAATCGTTGTTACTGGATTCGGTGCCCGAACACGATGGTCTGGCTGCACTCGGCATCCTACCGACGCCGATGCAAAGCATCATGCCGGCACTGCTGCGCGGCGAAAACAAACAAGCGCGGCTGGATCGCTATCGCAAAACCTGAGCAACCATCGCCGCGAAAAAAATCACGTCAGCGATCGCGCGTGGCACAATTGCTCCATGCAAATTTATCTCGTCGGCGGAGCAGTGCGTGATCGCCTGCTCGGCATTCCGATCAAGGATCGCGATTACGTGGTAGTCGGCGCCAGCGCCGCAGACATGCTGCGCCTCGGCTACAAACCGGTGGGCAAGGATTTCCCGGTTTTTCTGCATCCGCACAATGGCGAGGAATATGCGCTGGCGCGCACCGAACGCAAGAGTGGCCGCGGTTATCATGGTTTTGAATTTCAGGCCGATGCAACCGTCACGCTCGAACAGGATTTGGCGCGCCGCGATCTGACCATCAACGCGATGGCGGAAGATGAGCACGGCACGCTGGTCGATCCGTACGGCGGTCAGCGCGATCTGCAGGCACGATTTCTGCGTCATGTCGCGCCAGCTTTTGTCGAAGATCCGGTGCGGATTTTGCGCGTCGCGCGATTCGCCGCACGTTTCGCGAATCTAGGCTTTGAGGTTGCCGAGAAAACGCGCGATCTGATGCAGCAGATGACACGCGATGGCGAAGTCGACCATCTCGTGCCGGAGCGCATCTGGGCGGAAACGCGCAAGGCATTGAGCGAGGCGACGCCCTCTGCTTTCTTGCGCGTGTTGCGCGAATGCGGTGCGTTGAAGGTTTTGTTTCCCGAAATCGATGCACTGTATGGAGTGCCGCAACGCGCCGAATTCCATCCCGAGATCGACACCGGCATCCACATCGAACTGGTGCTTGATATCGCCGCGCGCTTGGCACCGGGCGATACCTTGATCGGCTGGTGCGCGCTCACGCACGATCTCGGCAAGGCGCTGACGCCGGCCGATATTTTGCCGCGACATATCGGCCATGAACATGCCGGCGTGGCGCCGTTGCGCAACTTGGCAGCACGGCTGAAAGTGCCGGCGGAATATGCAGCGCTGGCCGAACTGGTGTGCAAGTTGCACCTGCAGATGCATCGACTGTTCGAGCTGCGGGCTGAGACTTTGCTGAAGCTGCTCGAACAACTCGATGCGTTTCGTCGACCTGAGCGAGTGCGGCAATTCGCGCTGGCCTGCGAATGCGACAAACGCGGACGGCTCGGCCGCGAGCACGATCCATATCCGCAAACCGCGTATCTGCTCGCGCTGTTTTCCGCCGCTGCGGCAGTGCGTGCCAAAGCGTTTGTCGAGCAGGGATTCAGCGGTATCGAAATCGGCGAAAAGGTGCGCGCGGCGCGTCTGCATGCGATAGCGATGGTACGCGCGGCGCAACGTGCGCAAGGTGAACAATCCAGTTCCTGATCAGACAAAACTGTCGCAATGTCGCCAAGAATTTCGCAGTGACTACAAGCGGTGGCGCAAACCGCCGACGACGTGCAAAGCCCAGTCTTCACCCAAGCCGCGCTGCAATCCCATCACTTGAAAACGTTCGCCCATTTCGCCGGGCAAGGTCAGGCGCTTGATCTCGTTGCCGAGGCGCAGGCGTTCGGCATCGGGCAACATCGCCGATTGCATGAGGATTTCCGGCAGACCGTTACCGAGCACGAACTGCGCTTGCGACGAATATCCGGCGAGCGCAAAACCTGCGCTGGCACCGGCTTCGGTGAGCGCGGTGAAATCGACGAAGGCGGTGATGTCCTGCAGCCCCGGCAGAAACAAGGAATCGGCATGCGCGCGGTGGCGATAGTGGCAGATCAAACTGCCGTCGCTGCGCTCGGGCGCGTAGAACTCGCGGCGCGCATAACCGTAGTCGACAAACAGCGCGAGGCCATGGCGCAACGATCCGACCACCGCGGCGATCCACCACGGCAATTGCGGCAGGATTTCCGAACGATAACCCTCGGCGAAGGTCATCCCGAGATAACGCTCAACTGACCGCACAGCTGCTGTCGTCAGCGTATCGGCCGGCTGGATATCGATACGCAATTCCCCGAGCGCATCACAGAGCACGACCTCTTCAAGAACCTCGCCGTCGCGCATGACAAAACGTGTGGTCGGCAACGCATCGAGCACTTCGTTGGCGAACAGCACGCCGTGCCAGTCTTCGTGCGGCGGGCGTTCGATCCAGTGCACACGACTGCTCAATGGCAACGGCAGCGATTCGTGCAACAAAGCGTGCTGGCGTTCGCGCAAATCGGCGCTGGGTTCGAGCATCAAGTAGCGACGCGGCAATGCATCGAGTTCGGCCAGCGCCAGCAAAAGGTCGCGCGCAAACGCGCCACTTCCGCCACCGAGTTCGAGAAACAATGCATTCGGGCCGAGCTCGCGCAGCAATGGCGCCACCGCATGCGCAATGCAGCGTGCAAAAATATCGCCGAGCTCGGGCGCCGTAATAAAATCGCCAGCGGCACCGAACTTGGTTTTGCCCGCGCTGTAATAACCGAGTCCCGGCGCGTACAAGGCCAGCTCCATGTAGCGCGAAAACGGTATTGATCCACGTGCGGTTATCTCGGCACGAATCAACGCCAGCAGGTTTTCACTGTGGGCCATTTCGGCGCTGGTTGGCGTGGGCAAGGTCGACATGGAGGGTGAGCTGCTATGACAGATCGGCGCAGAAAGACCGGACATTTATTCAGCTGTGTAGCATGCAGGGTACGTGCCACAGAATAGCAGTTCGATCCGCCACTACCCATACAACCTGCAGGAATAGCCATGAGCGCCGAATTACGTCCCGTTGTATTGATTACCGGCGCCGCGCGGCGCGTCGGCAGTGTCATCGCACGGCGCCTGCATGCGTCAGGTTATGACCTGGCATTGCACTGCCGACACTCGCGGGCCGAACTCGATGCATTGATTGCCGAACTCGAAACGCTACGCCACGGCAGCACGCTCGCGCTGCAGACGGATCTGGCCGATGTGGAAAATCTGCCGGCACTGATCGATGCCGTGATCGCGCGTTTCGGCCGGCTCGATGGATTGATCAATAACGCATCGAGTTTTTATCCGACCACAATCGGCACCACCACGCCCGCACAATGGGACGAACTGTTCGCGAGCAATGCGCGTGCGCCGTTCTTTCTCGCCCAAGCTGCGGCGGCGCACCTGAAAAGTGTACAAGGCAACATTGTGAACCTTGTGGACATCTACGCCGAACGCCCGCTGCCCGGCCACACGGTGTATTGCATGGCCAAGGCCGCACTCGCGATGCTGACGTATTCGCTGGCCAAGGAACTCGGCCCCGAAGTAAGAGTCAACGGCGTCGCGCCCGGCGCGGTGATGTGGCCGGAACAAGGCAAGGAGTACGCCGATCGTGAGGAGCTGGTCAAACGCAGCGCATTGAAGCGCGCCGGTTCGCCCGACGATGTTGCCGGCGCGGTGCTTTATCTGCTGCGCGATGCGGGGTTTGTCACGGGGCAGATTTTGCGCGTGGATGGCGGCAGGATGCTGGTGATTTGAGCAGCGCGAGCTCTTGCCTGATGCGCTTATTCAATCAAGCAGCACGTGGCTGTTGCCGCGTCTGATCGCCTTGGCCCGCGAGCAGACCTGCGACTGAAATATCTTCGTCCAGCGTTTCCCAATGCAATCCGCGCGCACTGATACGGACTTGCTCGCGTTGTTCGGAGGAGCTGCGCAGAAGACGCGGAAACCAAACCAGCGGCACACCCAGCGTGCGGCCATCGCTGAGATCAACCCACATGCTGTCGGTGTCAAAATACACACGCGTTGCCTTAATTGAAGAATTCATTCCACGCCCTCTCGATACGATCTTTATTGGCTTCGACAACCCCGGCCGACTCGCGAAGTGTTCTCGCGTTGAATCCATCGTCATACGCTACGCACACCTCAGGCGTCAGCCAGAATTTTGCTTCCACCCCGCCCTTTTCGACATGCACATGCACCGGCTCACGCGGCGCGCCTTCATTGGCATAGAAGAAAAAGCGGAATCCGTCGTAGCGAAAAATAACCGGCATTTGACTAGATTACTCCGACGACCACGGGCGCTGCCAGCAGCAACACTTTTACTATGCCGGGCTAGGCGGCGTCGGTCTATAAAATTGTCTGCTCGTTGGCGATCAAGCCTTTGTCTTCAGGCTCCTGCTTGCCTGAATCCATCAAGCCTGATCGCCGTGCATTTTGTCGTGAGTTACTTCTGCTTGAACGCCGTCGCCACCAGCGCATTGTCGAACCCGCCACCGACCACACCGTCCTCGGCATAGCGATACACGGCCGCAGCGTAGATTCCCTGCAGCGCGGCTTGCACCAGCGCCAGCATCAGCGCGGCGATCACGCACAGCACGATCACGACACCGATCAGGATCACCGAGTGTGACGCTGCGGCGAGCGTGATGAGTCCCGCGCCGGCCAGGATCAGGCCAAAGATCAACAGGCCGAAGACCACGCCGATACCGGCGTTGCCGATCAGGCTTTCGCCCCACGTGCGCTTGAGCAGTTCGGCGCTGCGCTTGACTGCATCGAACGGGCCGACATCGCTGTTCACGAGCACCGGCACGACCAGGAAAGTCGCGAGCGACCAGCCCATGCCGATCAGGCTGATGACCCACTGGCCGATGAATCCGGCGCGATCCTGCAACGCGCGCAAGACCATGCCGACCGTGGCGGAGATCACGGCGTAGCCAAAAATCGTCGGCAACTTCGACATGGCGATACGGAATCCGTCAGCGGCGGTCGGCGTGCCGCCGCGCAAGTGAATCGTCACGGCACCGATCAGCGCTGTGTTAAAAAAGATGATGACGAAATATTGCACGAGGTAAAACAGGAACATCAGCACCGCGCCACCGGGAGTCATATGCGTATGCGCGGCTCGCTGCAGTTCGCCGGAGAACGCCATCGGCAGAAAAAAACTGGCAGTGACGATGATCGTGCAGATCGCCGACAAGGCCGGAAATACCAGCAGTGTTTTTTGTGCGCGTAATACGCCGGCACTCGCCTTGACCAGCGCCCAACTGCGTGAAAATTTCTCGAACATGATTTCCCCCTGCAAAGATAACTGAGTGGATGCGTTCTAACATTGCGCTGCGATGGCGTAAAGCGTCTCGTGAGGTGCCGTGTTTTTCGGCGAGAAGCTAGTATTGCCGGGCGTTGATAAAAACTACCTTCAAACCGTCATCCCAGCGCAGGCTGGGATCCAGTTCTTCGGACACTGGAATACCGCTTGCGGCCCAACGCTTTGGCATTTGAAAATTAGAACTGGATCCCAGCCTGCGCTGGGATGACGAGCAGGGCGCGGTACGACGAGATGACGAGCAGCGGGCAGTGCGACGAACCGCGCGCGCGAAATATTGCGAGGGACTACACGACAATATCGGCGAGGCGTTCGAGCAGTTCGCTGGCGCGGGGAAATTCCGACCATAACTGCGCCAGAGTTTTGCGTAAAACTGGATGCAAAACCAGCGGCGCGATTTCGGCCAGCGGGCACAATACAAACGCGTGTTTGAGCTCGTTGCGTGGCAGTTCGAGATTGCCCGCGCCACGCAGAATCAGATCGTCGTACAGCACGATATCGATATCCAGAGTACGGCTGGCGAAACGCGGTTGATCGCGGCGGCGGCCGTGCTTGTCTTCGAGCGTATGCAGCCAGGTGTTCAACGCGACAGGCGGCATCGTCGTTTCGATGATTGCCGCCATGTTGAGAAAATCCGCACCATCGAATCCGATCGCCGGGCAGCGATACAGCGATGAAAGCACGACCGCGCCGAACTGCGCGCGCAAATCGAGAATCGCCGCGCACAGATTTTTTTCCGGATCGATATTCGAGCCGAGACTGAGGTAGGCGCGCCCCATCAGCCGGGCTTGGTACCGCGTTCGATGCAAACGCCGACGGCACGTGCGCCGCGCACGGCGCCGGGTTTGGATAACTTCAGACGCAACCAGCTCACGCCGAATTCGTTGCGCACGATCGCCGCACAACGCTCGGCCAAGGTTTCCACAAGTTCACATGTGGAAGATTCCACAAATCCAATCAAACGCTTGCTCACTGCTTTGTAGTCGAGCGTATCGTCGATGTGATCGCTGGCTGCGGGCCGGGTATTGTCGAACGCCATTTCGAGATCGAGCGCAACAACCTGGCGAATCTTGCGCTCCCAATCGTAGATGCCGATGACGGTTTCGATGCGCAGGTCTTCGATGAATACGATGTCCATGATGCGGTTTCCATAAGTTGAGTCAATATCACGCTGGCTGCAATGCGACCAACCATTCGCGCGAATTATTTTTTGATCCGCTGACGCTGATGACGAAGGATCATTCAAGCGGCGACAAGGTTTGCAAATCCCAGCGCGGTCGCACGCTGATTTCCGGCCCCTGCGTTTGTCCGGCCTGCAGGCGCAGCGCACCGGCCAGCGCGATCATCGCGCCGTTGTCGGTGCAGAACATCGGACGCGGGAAATACACGCGGAATCCCTCCTTGTCTCCGGCGGCATGCAGTTGCTCGCGCAGTTGCTTGTTGGCACCGACGCCGCCCGCAATCACGAGCGACTTTGCACCGGTTTGTGCGAGCGCGCGGCGACATTTGATCAGCAGCGTATCGACCACGGCTTCCTGGAATCCGCGCGCGATATCGGCCTGCGCGTTCGGCGTGCTGCCGTGCGCCTGCCACGCCAGCAGCACCTGCGTCTTGAGACCGCTGAAACTGAAATCGAGACCCGGACGATCGGTCATCGGCCGCGAAAACTTGAACCGCCCCGCCAAACCGTGTTCTGCCAGTTTCGCCAGCAACGGTCCGCCCGGATATGGCAAACCCATCATCTTGGCGGTCTTGTCGAACGCCTCACCGGCGGCATCGTCGAGCGTATCGCCGAGCAAACGATATTTACCGATCGCCGCGACCTCGATCAACATCGAATGTCCGCCGGATACCAGCAGCGCGACGAACGGCGGCGCAGGCTGATCGGGCTCAAGCAACGGCGCGAGCAGATGCCCTTCCATATGGTGTACACCGATTGCCGGAATATCGAGCGCGAATGCAAGACTGCGCGCACACGCCGCACCGACCAGCAATGCACCGACCAGGCCCGGGCCGGCGGTGTAAGCAATGCCGGCGAGCTCGTCCATGCGCAGATTCGCACTGCGCAGCGTCTGCCGAATCAGCGGCAGCAGCTTGCGCACGTGGTCGCGCGAGGCCAGTTCCGGCACGACGCCGCCGTAGTCGGCATGCATGCGAATCTGGCTGTAAAGCTCATGCGCAAGCAGACCTCGCTGGCAGTCGTACACCGCCACGCCGGTCTCGTCACACGAGGTCTCTATGCCGAGCACGGGGCCAGGCTTTGCAATTGACTGCTTTGACACGCTAAAATGCACGGCTCGGCCCAAGAACGGGCTTGATTGTACCAGCGGAGAGATCATGCCAAACGTTAAAGTTCGCGAGAACGAACCTTTTGAGTTCGCCCTGCGTCGTTTCAAGCGCACCTGCGAAAAAGCCGGTGTACTAGCCGAAACGCGCAAGCGCGAGTATTACGAAAAGCCGACCCAGGAACGCAAGCGCAAGGCCGCCGCAGCGGTCAAGCGTCACATTCGCCGTGTATCGCGCGATGTGACCAAACGCAAGCGCATGTATTGATAGTGCTTTGCTTCGCGGATTTCAAGCGGAGCCGACCATCATGACGCTGAAAGCTCGCCTCTTCGAGGACATGAAAGCCGCCATGCGCGCGGGCGAAAAAGACCGCTTGGGCGTGATTCGGCTGGTCAACGCTGCCATCAAGCAGCGTGAAGTCGATGAGCGTATCGAGGTCGATGACACGCAGGTGCTCGCCATTCTCGAAAAAATGCTCAAGCAGCGGCGTGATTCGGTCAGCCAGTTTGATGCCGCCGGTCGCGGCGATTTGTCCGCCGTCGAGAATTACGAAATCGGCGTGATCCAGGCCTACCTGCCGGCGCAGCTCTCCGCGGCCGAGGTAGACGAGATCATCGCGGCGTCGATTGTCCAATCCGGCGCGACCAGCGCCAAGGACATGGGCAAAGTCATGGGGCTGGTAAAACCCAAAGTTGCCGGGCGTGCCGATATGGGCAAGTTGTCCGACATCATCAAGACCAAGCTCGCAGCACTAGGCTAGTTGTACTGAGTTGAACATCCGCGGGATGTTTACGCGAAGCCGCTCACCAGCGGCTTTTTGCGTTTCTGTCGCGCTGAATTCAAACCCTCGCGTGTAGCGGCGATCGCCGTTTTGCGCACAGAAAATATCACTCTGTGGCATGCTAACAAGTCATGGCCGGCCGCATCCCCGACAGCTTCATCGATGAACTGCTGACTCGTATCGACATCGTCGATGTGATTGAGCAGCGCGTGCCGCTGCGCAAGGCTGGGCGCGATTATTCGGCGCGTTGTCCGTTCCACGACGAGCGTTCGCCGTCGTTCACGGTCAGCCCGGCCAAGCAATTTTTCCATTGCTTCGGCTGCGGCGCACACGGCAGCGCGATCAAGTTTTTGATGGATTACGACCGTCTCGAATTCGTCGATGCGGTCGAAGAACTCGCGACGCGCGCCGGCCTCACCGTACCGTACGAAGGCGGCAACAAGCGCACGCCGCAAACAGTATCCGACAGCGCCGATCTGTACACGCTGATGGACGCCTCGGCAAAATTCTATCAACGCGAATTGCCGCGCAGCGAAAAAGCCTGCGCGTATTTCGCGAGTCGCGGACTCGACGCCGACACCATCACGCGTTTCGGCCTGGGTTTTGCACCGGATGAATGGGGCGCCTTGAAATCCGCGCTCGGCACGACACCGCCGCGCATCGCGCTACTCGAAAAAGGCGGCATGCTGATCAACGGCGAAAAAGGCTCAACGTACGACCGTTTTCGTGATCGCGTGATGTTTCCGATTCACGACCGGCGTGGCCGCGTGATCGCATTCGGCGGACGTGTGCTCGGCGACGGTACGCCAAAATATTTGAACTCACCCGAGACGCCGCTGTTCCACAAGGGCCAGCAATTATTTGCGCTGTGGCATGTGCGCCAGGCGAATGCCAAGATCGCGCGGCTGATCGTGGTCGAGGGCTACATGGATGTGATCGCGCTGTTTCAGCATGGCATCACGCAAGCCGTGGCGACGCTCGGCACCGCGACCACGCGCGAACACGCCGAGTTGTTGTTTCGCAATTCGGCCGATGTGTTTTTCTGTTTCGACGGCGATCGCGCCGGACGCAGCGCGGCATGGCGGGCGGTCGAATCGGTGTTGCCGCGCATGCGCGATGGACGTCAGGCATTTTTTCTGTTTTTGCCGGATGGCGAAGATCCCGATTCGCTGGTGCGCACGGAAGGCACGCCGGGTTTCGAACAACGCCTCGCCAGCGCCACGCCGCTATCGGAATTCTTTTTCGCGCATCAGGAAAGCGAAACCAATCTCGGCACGACCGATGGTCGCTCGCGGCTCGCCGAAAAATGCAAGGCGCTGATCGAATCGATACCGGATGGCGCGTTCAAGGATCGCATGCAGGAAGTGCTGGTCGAGAAAACCGCGATCTCTTGGCCAGGCCTGGCGCGAACCCACCACGCGGTGCGTGACGGCGCGCAAGCCTTGCTTGAGGATCGCGTGCTGATCGCCAAGGGCGAAACTCCCGACGGCGTCTACAAAGCGGCGCCGCAACGCATGGAAAAATCTCTGCGCAGTGGCGCGCGTGCGCCGGAACGCAGCCTCGTGCGCAGCGCGATCACGACGCTGGTGCAGCAGCCCGCATGTGCGATGGCGATCCAGCCGCCGACGATTTTCGCTGCGTTGCGCCAGCCCGGTATTCCGTTGCTGGTCGAACTCATTGCGCTGTGCCGGGCGCGTCCGGACATCAGCACCGGCGCCGTGCTCGAACATTTTTCCGAGCGCAGTGAAGCCGTCGCGTTGCGCAAACTCGCCGTCGAAGAAATTCCGGGTGATGCCGAAATGACGTGCGCGATTTTTCTCGAGACTCTCGGCAAACTGAATCGCCAGACTGAACACCAGCGCCGCGACGAATTGCAGAAAAAAAGTACGGAATCCTCGCTCAGCGCGGATGAAATGCACGAGCTGCGCGCGCTGCTCAACAATCGCAATAACAACCACGCGGACGCCAAATGAAATCCACTTCGGCATACGACGTCATAATCATCGGCGGTGGCCACAACGGCCTGGTCTGCGCGGCGTATCTCGCGAAAGCCGGACTCAGGGTGATCGTGCTTGAACGTCGAGATGTCGTCGGCGGCGCGGCGGTGACCGAAGAATTCCATCCCGGATTTCGTAACTCTGTGGCCGCGTATACGGTGTCCCTGCTGAATCCGAAAGTGGTGCGCGATCTCGAACTCGAACGCCACGGCTTGCGTGTGGTCGAACGTCAATTGGCAAATTTTCTACCACTGCCAGATAACCAGTATCTCAAGATCGGTGCGGGCAAGACGGCGCAGGAAGTCGCAAAATTTTCGGTGCGCGATGCCGCGCGGCTCGATGCGTATGCGACGCGTCTCGATGCCGTCGCCGATGTGTTGCGCGACCTGGTTTTGCAGACACCACCGAATGCGATCCAAGGCGGCTGGCTCGCGGCGTTGCCGGAATTGTTCAAGCTCGGCCGGCTCGGCAAAAGAGTCGGCAAACTCGGCATCGAACTGCAACGCGAAATGCTCGACATGTTCGCCAAATCGGCCGGCGATTACCTCGACGGCTGGTTTGAAAGCGCGCCGATCAAGGCGGCGTATGGCTTCGATGGCATCGTCGGCAACTACGCCAGCCCGTACACGCCGGGTTCGGCCTACGTGCTGATGCATCATGTGTTTGGCGAGGTGAATGGCAAAAAAGGCGCGTGGGGTCACGCCATCGGTGGCATGGGCGCGATCACCCAGGCGATGGCGAAATCCGCGAGCGAACTCGGCGCCGAGATTCGCATCAGTGCTGGCGTGCGCGAGGTCATCGTCGAACAAGGTCGCGCGGTTGGTGTGGTCACGAGCGCGGGTGAATCACTGCGCGCTGCGGCGATCATTTCGAATCTCAATCCAAAATTGTTGTACGGCCAGCTAATTGATCCCGGCGTGTTACCGAAGGATTTCCGCGAGCGCATCGGCAACTGGCGCTGCGGCTCGGGTACGTTCCGCATGAATGTGGCGTTGTCCGAATTACCGGATTTCAGCGTGCTGCCGGGGCGCGAGCTCGCCGAACATCACACCGCCGGTATCATCATCGCGCCGAGTCTGGGCTACATGGAGCAAGCGTTTGTTGATGCACGCAGCGGCGGCTGGTCGAAACAGCCGATCGTCGAAATGCTTATTTCCTCGACACTCGACGACACGCTCGCACCGCGCGGCCAGCATGTTGCGAGCCTGTTCTGTCAGCACGTCGCGCCCACACTACCAAACGGCGCGAACTGGGACGATCATCGCGATACCGTGGCCGATCTGATGATCGAAACGGTGAACCAGCATGCGCCGAATTTCAAGGCGTCGGTGCTTGGTCGACAGATCATGAGCCCGCTCGATCTGGAGCGCACCTTCGGCCTGATCGGCGGCGATATTTTCCACGGCCAGCTCGATCTGAATCAGCTGTTTTCAGCACGTCCCATGCTCGGCCACGCCGACTATCGCGGCCCGCTACCGGGCCTGTACATGTGTGGCGCCGGCACGCACCCCGGCGGCGGTGTGACAGGCGCACCGGGACATAATGCGGCACGCGAGGTGTTGCTGGATTTCAAGCGGCGCAAGCTCAAGCGCAGCGCTTGAATATTGCTTGATGGAAGCACTTGCCGAGTACGCCGCTACAGCGTACTCATCAGCGTTACGCGATCAAAGCATCGGTGCGATTTCTCTCTCGATCTTCTCGGGCTTGTCGGTCGGCGCGAAGCGTTTGACGACGTGGCCATTCTTGTCGATGAGGAACTTGGTGAAGTTCCACTTCACCGATTCTGTGCCGAGAAAGCCCTTGCCTTCGCTCTTGAGAAACTGGTACAGCGGATGGGTTTTTTCACCATTGACGTCGACCTTGGCGAACATTGGAAAATCCACTTCGTAGGTCAACGCGCAGAAATTCTTGATCTCGGCCTCGTCGCCGGGTTCCTGATGACCGAACTGGTCGCACGGAAATCCGAGCACAACCAATCCTTGATCACGATATTTTTTGTACAGCGCTTCGAGCCCGGTGTATTGCGGCGTGAATCCGCACTTGCTGGCGACGTTGACGATCAGTACAGTTTTGCCTTTGTAAGCAGCGAGGGATTGCTCGTCACCATCGATTGTCTTGGCGCTGAAATCGTAGATGCTGGACATGGTTTTCTCCTGAGAAAATTTTGCGAGCAAGCAGCGGTTTCGAATACTGAGATCAACCCACACGCTGCAACGGCATTGCGGTGTGCTGCAATGCTGGCACATCCAGGTAATGATCGACCAGCAAAAACGCGAATAACGCCATCAGATAGATGATGGAATAGTTGAACACCTTCATCGCGAACAACTCGCTCGGCGGATTCAACAGCACGATCGCGTAGTACAAAAATCCTGCGCCGAGTACCACCGCACCGCCGAGATAAAACAGTCCGCTCATGCCGGTCAGGTACGGCAGCAAGGTGACGATGAACAGCAGCACGGTGTAATACAAAATATGCCAGCGCGTGTATTCGACGCCATGCGTGACCGGCAGCATCGGCACCTGCGCGCGCGAATAATCGTCACGTCGGAAAATCGCCAGCGCCCAGAAATGCGGCGGCGTCCAGACGAAAATAATCAGGCACAGCAACAGCGCGTACGGATGCACGTGCCCCGTCACTGCGGCCCAGCCGAGCACCGGCGGCGCGGCCCCGGCGGCACCGCCGATGACGATGTTTTGCGGCGTCGCACGCTTGAGAAATCCGGTATAGACGATCGCGTAACCGATCAGCGAGGCAAACGTCAGCAGCGCGGTAAGCACGTTCACCCACAGCACCAGAATCAGCATCGACAGCGCGCCTAGCACCACAGCAAATACCAACACTTGGCGCGACGAAAGCTGACCCTGCGGCAATGGCCGCTGCGAGGTGCGTGCCATAAGAATATCGATGCGTTGATCGATCAAATGATTGATCGCCGCCGCCGATGCCGCTGCGAGCCAGATGCCGAGCGTGCCGAACAGCAGCGGACGCCACGGCACCATGCCGGGCACCGCGAGAAACATGCCGATGATCGCAGTGAATACGATCAGCGCGACCACGCGCGGTTTGGTAAGTGCGAAATAGGAGCGGGCTAGCGATGGCATGGCGGCAGATTCGAGTCGATGCAGTTGGACGCGTGGAGCATCATTGCGCGTGGCCGGGACGCAGACGTGCGAGCAACATCAGCAGCGTAAACAATAGTGCGGCGGCGACGGCGTTGTGTGCGGTCGCGACCGGCAGCGGCAACGCATACACGACATTGCTGATGCCAAGTCCGATCTGCAACAACAATAATCCGGCGACCCACGCACCGAGCGCGATGTGTCGACGCAGTGCAAAAATCGACAGCATCAGCAGATGGCCAAATACCAGCACGGCGCCGATGCGATGCGTCATCTGGATCGCCGTGCGCGCGGCACCGTCGAGTACACCGCCCTCGTAATTCACGCCGACGCCACGCCACAGCACGAAGGCCTCGCGGAAGTCGGTGCCGGGCCACCACTGATCGAGACATTTCGGGAAATCCGTGCCGCACGCGAGCGCTGCATAGTTGGCGCTGGTCCAGCCGCCGAGCGCGATCTGGCACGCGAGTAACACGATCCCGACGATCACGAGACGGCGCAGTTTCGCACCGCCATCGCCGTACAACGAGGGCGGATCGCTCGCGCGAATCGCGGTGTAGGCGAGCAGCGAAAACGTCGTGAGACCACCGAGCAGATGCGCCAGCACGACGATCGGCTTGAGCAGCCACGTGACCGTCCACATGCCGAGTGCGGCTTGGAACACGATGAACACGGCAGCGATGAGCGGCACCCACATCAGGCCACCGAGATCGCGCCGCCGCACGACTGCCCAACCGGCGAGGAAGAAGGTCGTGAGCACTAATCCGCCCGCGAGAAAACGATGGCCCTGCTCACGCCACGCCTTGTTCGATTCGACCGGGCGTTGTGGGAAATCCTGATTCGCCGCAGCGATATCGACCTGATGCGTCGGCCACGTGAGTTTGCCGTAGCAGGTCGGCCAATCGGGACAACTGAGACCGGCATTCGACAGACGCACAAACGCGCCGAACACGATCACACAAAACGCGAACGCGGTGGCGAACCAGGCGAGGCGGGCAAATCCGGCGAGACGAACGACAGTCATCATTTTGCGAAATGCTTGATGGGAGAGTGGAAAAATGAAAGTGCCGATTGCAGCGACATGCGGGCTGTCGTTGCAATCAGTGGATCAGCCGCGTGAGATCTTTCTTGAGCCCGTTGGCGTCGAAGCCGGCAGTGTACCGCAGCATAAGGAATCCGCTCGGATCGACCAGCGCGGCGGCGAGCGTATCCGGCGTGTTTGCGCGCCACGCGGCGAAAGCCTGATCGGTATCGGTGATGAGCGTGATCGGCCGCAATTGTTCGAGCGCCGCAGCCGGCAACGCCGGGCCGGAATACACCAGCCTCACGCGATCGGAATTCTGGTTCAGCGTGAGGCGCGCGCGATGCAGCAGATCGAGTTGCGCGAGGCACTGGTTTTCGCAACTGCTACCGGCAACTGCTCCCTGCGTTACTCTACCTCGGGCATCCGTGCCCTCGCTCGCCACCGCGAGCAGCGTCCATTGCCAGCGCGTATCGTGCCAGACGAAGGGGCCGCCATCCGTTTGCTGCGGATGCGTGCTGTTCATATCCTGCGGAGGGGTTACCAGCTCGCCGAAATTGCGCGTGCCGTGTGGCCGCCAGCCGGCCTGATTGAGCGCCAATGCGATAAGCACAGGTGCGGCGAAAATGGCGGCGACCAATACCAGTTGCAGGCGGCTTTTTGTACGTTTATCCATTGCAATTATTTCCGTAGTATCGAGTGAGCGGCGGTGCAGCGATGGCTCAGCGGCGATGCAGTTTGGAGAAAATCACGAGCGCCACAAGGGCGAAGGTGAACCATTGAAATGCATAAGCGCGATGCCGTTCCGGCGCCATGAAAGTGGGTATCCATTCGCGCACGAATCCGCTATTCGCGTCGGCATCGAGCAGCAACTGACGTGGCAATAATATTGCGCCGAGATCGGCCGCGATCGCATCGGCATCCATGAAGATCGTGAGCTTGGGCCATTCAGTTTGCGTCGGCAATGAATTGCCACCGAGACGAATGCCGCCGCCGGAAATCGGCGCGTAAATTCCGTGCAGCTCGACCTCGTTTTCGGGCAAGAGCGGCAACTTCGGCAGCTCATGTCGATTCGCCGGCCAAGCGAGCCAGCCGCGATTGACCAACAGGCTGCGCGACTCCCCAGCGACCTTGAACGGCACGAACACTTCGACACCGATCGCGCTGCCTCGTGGCTGGTTGTCGAGCAGATAAACATGCTGCCGATCGAATCTTCCGGACACCCGCAGATGCGGGTAAATCGTCGTGTCGCGCAGGTCTTTTGTTACGGCGAATTCGGTTACTGGTGCGGCCGCGGCGTTCTGGAATGCCAAAAGCAAAGCATCTTTTTCGCGACCGCGCTCAAGCTGCCAGAGACCGAGCCAGACAAACGTACCGATACCTGCCAACGTCAGCAGCAATGCAAACGCGGAAGGCCGATGCCAACGCTTCGTTACAGACACTGCGCGGACGCCTATAATCGCCAGAGAAATCACGTCACGGCGCCAGCAAAAAGCGCCACCTGTCTTGCCTAACCGCCGCGAATCAGCGCCCTTGAATCAGGACGATGCGGTCTTTGGAAATCGCCATGCTCACCAAACTTGCCATCGTCGCCTTTCTGCTCGTGATCGTTTACAACCTCGGCGCCGGGTTGTATTTCATGATGACCGACAAGGGCAAAACCGATCGCACGATGAAGGCGCTGACACGTCGTATCGCGTTATCCGTCGCGCTGATTTTGCTGGTGATGCTCGGCATTTATACTGGTGTGATCCGGCCGCATGATCTGGGGCATTGAAACCGTTTGCGGCTTCCACGCCGCTTAGGCATAACAACTAACGGTGCCGTCATCCCAGCGTAGGCTGGGATCCAGTTCTTGCTTTGATATCGAATCAGTCGCGCACTTGATTCGAGCTTGCCGATCAAGCAGAAATCGCAATTCGAAAACTCACCGCGCAGCCTTGAGAACTGGATCCCAGCCTGCGCTGGGATGACGGCGTCTTTTGCGTCGATTTATTATTTGTAACGTGTTCGAGCGCTAACTTTTATCAAAGCACGTAAACGAACATGAACAGCCCGAGCCACACCACGTCGACGAAATGCCAGTACCACGCGACCGCTTCGAAACCAAAGTGATCGTCCTTGCTGAAGTGGCCCTTGAGACAGCGGAACCAGATCACCGCGAGCATGATCGTACCGAGCGTCACATGCAGGCCGTGGAAGCCGGTCAGCATGAAGAATGTCGAGCCATATACACCGCTGCCGAGAGTCAGGTGCAATTCGGTATAGGCCTCGATGTATTCGTGCGCCTGATACCACAGGAAGGTCGCGCCGAGCAGCACGGTGGCGCCGAGAAACACGAGTAGCTGTTTGCGATAACCAGCGCGCAATGCGTGGTGCGCAATCGTGATGGTGACGCCGGAAGTAAGCAGGATCAGGGTATTGATCAACGGCACACCCCACGCCGGAATCGTCTCGAACACACCGCCGATCGCCGCCGGGCCATTGGTCGGCCACGCCGGTGCATACCCCTTCCACAGGAAATAGTTGGTCAGCGCGCCATCGCCTTCGCCGCCGAGCCACGGCACCGAAAGCGAGCGCGCATAAAACAGCGCACCGAAGAACGCGGCGAAGAACATGATCTCGGAGAAGATGAACCACATCATGCCCATGCGGAACGACACATCAACCTGCTTGTTGTACATGCCTTGCAGCGATTCGCCGATCACGCTGCGGAACCAGCCGAACACCATGAAGATCAGAATCGCAATGCCGAAATAGAACAGCGGCTTGCCGAGCGCAGCGCTGTCGTTGACCCAGCTCGCCGCGCCGAACATGGTGGCGAAAAGACCGACCGAACCGATGATCGGCCAATGACTGCCGTGCGGTATGTAGTAGATGTTTTTCGCGTCTGCTGCGTGCGCCATGGAATCAATTCCTGAATCTTCAGTGCAAATATTTCAAGAGGCCGGAGTCAGCACGGGAGCAGCATGCCCCACGACTTTCTTCGTTGCCAGTTCGTTATTGTAGAAAGTATACGACAGCGTGATCGTTGCGATGTTTTGCGGCAGTTTCGGATCGACGATAAAGCGCACCGGCATGCGTCGCGATTCGCCGGACTTCAGCATCTGCTCGGTGAAACAGAAACACTCGGTCTTGCTGAAATACAACGACGCGGTATTCGGCGCAACGCTAGGTACGGCATTACCGACGATCGCGGTCGGCTCCTTGTTGGTGGCGTCGAACCAGGCTTCGGTGAGCTTGCCCGGATGCACCTTCATGGTCGTGACTTCGGGCGAAAAATCCCAATCAAGTTTACTGTTGACGGTGCCGAGAAACTGCACCGTGACCAAGCGCGTATCGTCTTCCTTCAGCGCATCGACCTTGGCCTGCGTTGCCGCGGCGTTGTCAAGCTTGATGCCGAACACATGCACACAGGCGATGCGATAGATCGGCACGAGCGCAAAACCGAACAGGAACGTGCATGCGCAGACGATCACCGCGACGCGCAGCAGGCTGCGGCTATTGCCTTTTTCCTCGCTCATCCGCCCATGCCCTTGTACAGGAACAGCACGAAGATCGTCAGCGCCACGGCGCCGAGAATCAACGCAGTACGACGCGCGGTCGCACGACGTGCAGCGGGGTTAAAAGTAGGTTGAGGTTTAGTAGGCATCACGAAGTTTCCTCAGAGGCTCTTTCAAAACCACAAAAGAGTCGAAGCGGAGTGAGTTGTCAGTGCGCCACATCGCCGTGCGCAAGCGTGTGATCATCAATGATCGGCGGGATGGTGAAGGTGTGATGCGGCGCTGGCGAAGGCACCGTCCATTCGAGACCCTTGGCACCTTCCCAGACTTGCGTTGTCGCCTTCGCTCCGCTGCGTACGCAGATGATGATGCCCGCCACAAACAGCAACTGCGACAGACCGAATGCAAAACCGCCAATCGAGGAAATCATGTTGAAATCCGCGAACGCAACGTTGTAGTCCGGAATGCGGCGCGGCATGCCGGCCAGACCGAGGAAATGCTGCGGGAAAAACAGCACATTGACGAACACGGTCGAGGTCCAGAAATGCCACTTGCCGAGCGTCTCGTTGTACATGTGGCCGGTCCATTTCGGCAGCCAGTAATACGCACCGGCCATGATGCCGAAGATCGCGCCGGTCACCAGCACGTAATGGAAATGCGCGACCACAAAATAGGTATCGTGATACTGGAAATCCGCCGGCACGATCGCGAGCATGAGGCCCGAGAATCCGCCGATCGTGAACATGATGACGAAGCCGATCGCGAACAGCATCGGCGTCTCGAAGGTCATCGATCCTTTCCACATCGTGCTGACCCAGTTGAACACTTTCACGCCGGTCGGAATGGCGATCAGCATGGTCGAGTACATGAAGAAGATTTCGCCGCCGAGCGGCAGGCCCACGGTGAACATGTGGTGCGCCCAGACGATGAACGACAGGAACGCGATCGAGGCAATCGCGTAGACCATCGCGGTGTAGCCGAATAGCGGCTTGCGGGCGAAGGTCGGGATGATTTCCGAGACGATGCCGAACGCCGGCAGGATCATGATGTAGACCTCGGGATGGCCGAAGAACCAGAAGATGTGCTGGAACATCAC
>JAYVTP010000087.1:0-2404 GCA_043788685.1 Pseudolysobacter sp.
CACTATGAAACGACGCTTCATTGAGGCAGAAAGCACCGGCACCACACCCGAAGACAGCTTGTGCCGTGCGTTGTTGACGCTGGATACGCTGGCCGAGATGCGCGCGTTTTTGCGCGACCTTTGCACTCCGGCTGAGCTGGAGGCGCTGACCGATCGCTGGCGCGTTGTGCCGTTCATCCTGCAAGGCGTGGCGTATCGCGAGATTCACGAGCGCACCGCAGTCAGCGTGACCACGATCGGCCGCGTCGCGCGATTCCTGCAGCAAGGCAACGGCGGTTATCTGGCTGCGGTCGCGCACAAGGCGCTGCCGCGTACGACGGTGGTGCCACGTGTCCGCAAGAAAACCCCGGCGTCGCCGAAAAAAAGTAGTGTAGTTCCCGTAGCGCAAAAGCGTTCACGATCCTCGACTCGGAGCGCTCCATGAAAAACCGTGACCGGCTGCGTATCGCCATCCAGAAATCCGGGCGTCTGTCCGATCAATCGCAGGATCTGCTGAGCAAATGCGGGCTGAAATTTCGCAGCAGTCGCGACAAGCTGTTCTGTTTCGGCGAGAGTCTGCCGATCGATTTGCTGCTGGTGCGGGACGATGACATCCCGGGTCTGATCGAGCAAGGTGTGTGCGATCTCGGCGTGGTTGGCCGCAATGTGCTGCGCGAGCAGGAGCTCAGCGTTCGCGCGCGCGGCGAGACGCCGCTGTTCGGCGAGTTGCGTGCGCTCGGTTTCGGTCGTTGTCGTTTGTCGATCGCGATTCCGCAGGAACTTGATTACGACGGCGTCGTGCAACTCGCGGGTCTGCGCATCGCCACGAGTTATCCGAGTTTGCTCGGCGACTGGCTGCGCGAAAATCAGGTCGATGCACGCACGGTTGTGCTATCAGGGTCGGTTGAAATCGCGCCGCGTCTCGGTACGGCCGATGCGATCTGCGATCTCGTCTCTAGCGGCGCGACGCTCGTGGCGAATCAACTGAAAGAGGCGGCGATTCTGCTCGAAAGCGAGGCGGTGCTGGCCGGGGCGTCGGTTGCGCCGATTGATGAGCGTGGTGAATTATTGGAGCTGCTGCTGCGTCGTCTCGATGGTGTATTGCAGGTGCGCGAAAGCAAGCTCGTGATGCTGCATGCGCCGCGCAGCGCCGTGGAAAATATTGCGCGGCTGCTGCCCGGTGGGCAACGCCCAACCGTGCTGCCGCTGGAAGGCGACAACGACGAAGTCGCGTTGCAGGCGGTGTGTTACGGTGCGATCACGTGGCAGCATCTTGAGGATTTGAAGCGCGCCGGCGCGAGTGCCTTGCTGGTATTGCCGGTGGAGAAAATGCTGGCATGAATACTGGCACTGCAATAACGGATTGGAACGCGCTCGACGCTGCCCAGCGTGCCGCGTTGCTGGCGCGTCCGGCGCTGAGCAACAACGAAGAAATCCGCGATGCCGTGCGCCGCATCATCACCCAGGTTTGGGCCGATGGCGACAGCACCTTGCGCGCATTGACGCGGCGTTTCGATGGTGTCGAGATTGCGGATTTCGCCGTCTGTGCCGAGGAGTTTGACGCTGCCGAACGGATCGTCCCGGATGAAATAAAAAATGCGCTGGATGCCGCGATAAAACGCATCGAACAATTCCATCGTGCGGCGATGCTTGCCGATGTTCGTGTCGAGACCGCGCCCGGAGTCGTCTGCGAACGTGTTCAACGACCGATCGAAAACGTCGGCTTGTACGTGCCGGCCGGCACTGCGCCGCTGCCATCCACGGCGATCATGCTCGGCGTGCCGGCGCGGCTTGCGCTGTGCCCGCAGGTGATTCTGTGCACGCCGCCGACGCGCGATGGCGGTTGTGATCCGGTTGTGCTGGTTGCCGCCGCGCGCTGTGGTATCTCGCGCGTCTACAAACTCGGTGGCGCGCAAGCGATTGCGGCGATGGCGTTCGGCAGCGAAACCATTCCGAAATGCGACAAGATTTTCGGCCCGGGCAATGCCTACGTCACGCAGGCAAAACTCGAGGTCGCGCAAGATCCGCTCGGTGCGGCGATCGACATGCCAGCGGGGCCATCCGAAGTTCTGGTGATTGCCGATGACAGCGCGAATGCTGAGTTTGTCGCAGCCGATCTGCTCGCACAAGCCGAGCACGGGCCGGATTCGCAGGTGTTGCTGTTGACGCCATCGCGCGTCGTGCTCAATGCCGTGGCGGCGGCACTCGAACGTCAATGCGCCTTGTTGCCGCGCGCCGCGATCGCGACTGCGGCGCTGCAATACAGTCGCCTGATTCTGGTCAAGGATCTCGCTCAAGCGTGCGCAATCAGCAATCGCTATGCGCCAGAACATCTGATCTTGAATGTGTGCGAGCCGCGCCGTTGGCTCGCCGACATCAGCAGCGCCGGTTCGATTTTTCTCGGCGCGTGGTCGCCCGAAAGTGT
>JAYVTP010000088.1:0-1719 GCA_043788685.1 Pseudolysobacter sp.
CGATACAACGCGGGAATCTTCATAGCTTCGAGATACTTGGCGGCTTCGACGTTGGCCGCAATCATGCATTCCTCGATGAGCTTGTGCGCATCGTTGCGCGGCTCGCCGCCGAGCGAAACCACTTCGCCGGTCGGCGCGAGACGGAACTTTACCTCGTGACTTTCGAAGTCGATCGCGCCACGTTTCGCGCGCGCCTTCGACAACAACTTGTAGAGCTGATGCAGATGATCGAGCTGCGGCTGCACATCGCGTACCAGTGCGCGCGTCTCGGCATCTTTTTCGCCGACCGCTTTCCACACTTGCGTGTAGGTCAGGCGCGCATGCGAGCGCATCACCGCCGCATAAAATTTTGCGCGCAGCACTTCGCCGTCGTGATTCACCTGCATCTCGCAGACCATGCACAAGCGATTCACGTTCGGGTTCAGCGAGCAGATGCCGTTGGACAAAGTCTCGGGCAACATCGGCACGACAAAGCCCGGAAAATACACCGAGGTCGAGCGCTTGAACGCCTCGGTGTCGAGCGCGGTGCCTGGGCGCACGTAATGCGATACGTCGGCGATTGCCACGATCAAGCGGAAACCTTCGCCATTCGGTTCGGCGAACACGGCGTCATCGAAATCGCGCGCGTCTTCACCATCGATCGTGACCAGCGGCGTTTGGCGCAGATCAACACGACCGGCGATTTCCGCCTCGCTGACTTGTGGCTCGACATCGGCCGCTTCGGCCAGCGTTTCGGCCGGCCACTCATTCGGGATATTGTGGCTGGCGATCGCCATCTGCACGACCAGCGACGGCGTGAGACGCTGACCGAGCACGCTGAGAATTCGACCAACCGGGCCACGATGCGGCCCCGGCGGCTGGGTGATTTCCGCCACCACGATCTGTCCCGCCTGCGCGCCTTCGCTGGCACCAGCGGGAATCAAAATATCCTGATGCACGCGCTTGTCGTCGGGCACCACGAGCATGGTGCCGTCCTGCACGACGATGCGGCCGACCAGGCGCGGCGAACGGCGATCGAGCACTTCGACGATCGCGCCCTGACGACGGCCACGGCGATCCACGCCGAGCACGCTCGCGAGCACACGATCGCCATGCAACACCTGGCGCATCTGCGCCGGTGACAGATACAGATCTTCGCCGCCCGCATCGGGGCGCATGAAACCGTAGCCTTCGGCATTCGCGATCACGATGCCCGGTAGCAGATCCAGCCGCTCGGCCACGCCATAACCACCGCGACGATTCTGCAGCAACTGGCCATCACGCAACATCGCCGCGAGGCGTTTGCTGAGCGCATCGAAATCCTGCTCGCTGCTGAGGTTCAATGCGCGCGCAATCGCTTCCGCATTCATCAGTTGACCATGCTCGACCAGCATCGCGAGGATAACTTCGCGGCTCGGAATCGGATTGGCGTAACGCCCGGCTTCGCGCTCGGCATGCGGATCGCTGAACCGTGCGGACGCGGGCGCGGATTCGGCAGAACGTTTTTTCGATGCACGCGGTTTGCCCGGTGCACTGGCGTTTGCTGGCGCGGCATCGCGTGTGCGCGGCGGCTTGATTTTTACCGTCGCGCGGCGTTCGCCGACAGGCGCTGCGCCGGCCGGGGCGTTATTCAGGACATCAAGCAGGCTGGCGGGCTTTGCGCCGCGGCGTTTGGATTTTGGTGCAGGTGGACGTTGGGACAAAACAGGATTCCTCGGATGGAAGGCGGCCGACCGATGG
>JAYVTP010000089.1:0-3444 GCA_043788685.1 Pseudolysobacter sp.
CGTGACGCTGAATGTTCCCTCCTCAGCCGCGATCGCACCTTCCCCACCGGTAGTCTGGTTGGGGAAAGGGTTGATGCCATTGAGCACCGAGTTGCATGTAGGTTCAGCGCGATTGGGCAATAGATCGTGCTATTTCACGTCAAACGATTGCAGCGTGACCGGCGTGGTTCCTTGCGGGCCTAAACGGATGCCGTCGTAGTTGATGCTCAGCGGCGGGGTGGCGTTGGTTCTGTTGTTCAAATAGATCGCGACGCTGTTTGCCGTGGAAGGCAAGGTCAAGGTGTTTACCAGCAACGTCCATGTGCCCGCGCTTGCCGGTGAAGCAGTTATACCGCCGACAATATTTCCACTGCTGCAATCGTTGGTGGTGTAGAACACCAGTCCAATCGCGGCACTTGCCAAACCGTTGAATTGGCCAGCGCCCACGCGCAACCAGCCGCCATACTGCCACACGCCCGCGGCGTAGCTGCCTGGCAAACACAGGGTGGAATTGGCGTTGTAATTGGCATTGCCATTGGTCAACAGTGCCGAGCCTGAGCCAACCGTGCCGAGAATATTCTGCGTGGCGTCAAAGCTGATGGATGTGCTGCTTCCCGCCGAGGGCCAACTGGTCACGTTACCAGCGTTGAAATCCGGATCAGGGACAAGGTTGGCGGCGAATGCAGCGGGCACAAACAACGCCAATAAATTTGCGCAGAGAACGGAACGAACGCGAATCGAAACTGCCATGTAAAACTCCTTGATGAAGGGGCGCTCGGGATTATCAGTAATCGCATTGTAGGGGTTATGCGCTGGCATTTGGTGTTAGCGATTTGCGCCTTGTCGGAACACGCGGTTGCATTGGTTGGCGTAACGTCGTGGACGTAGCACGATCCAGAGATTGCTGGCCGCGATCCCCAGCACAGCGCAGCCATGACAACCGATGCATAAGAACATTCGCGCCGCAGTCGTTTACTTCGCTTTGGTGATGGCTGCCGGCTTGACGCTCGGTATGCTGCATGCGCCTTTGCTGGTTCCGCGCATCGGCGAACGCTGGGCGGAGCTGGCGGAAATGCCGATCATGGCGGCCGCGATATTCTTCTCCGCCGCTTAGATGCCTTGGTTTCGCCTGCGGGCGCAAAAGTAGCTCGAAAATAGTGGATGAATATCTTGGTCGAGCCAGCGCCGGCGCTGCTACGCCATGAAATTATCCGTCTTCGATGTCTTGGCAAATATCAGCAAGTTTATCGGTAGGTGGTGGCGAACAGACATCCGTGATTATTTGACCTTCACGACCTTGGTGCCGGCGATCAAGTCATGCAGGCAACGTCGGTTCTGGCGAAAAATAAATAACATGTCGACAAAGCCGTACAGGCCTCCGGCAAACGGGATCATTGCCGCGATCCGAATGAGCAGATAACGCAGAACGAGAATTTTCCCTAGCGTGAGAATCTGGTTGTCCATATCTACGATGCGGATGCCCACAATCCGCTTTCCGATCGTTTGACTATCTTTTTTCAGGTAGTAGCCATTGAGCAGGATAAATCCGATGAAGCCCAACACTACGCCGCGGCGGTCAAGCGCCATGGTGCTTGATGTCCTTGGCGAAGGTAGTTGTAGGTTCCCAAGGAAAATACGATTGGCAAGGTGTATACCAAGCCGATCAAACCATCGAGTAGCGCAGCTCCCAATCGTTGCAACCGGTCGGCCAGCTCGACATCCACTACTTGTCAGGTTTCGTGCAGCTCGATTTCACTGACAACCGGTGCGATCCACATTCTGCAGAGCGATCTGACTGTGACCGGGCCGACCGGCAATATTGTCGTTGATCGCTTTTACGCGAGCCCGACTGATCGCATCCTTGTCCACAACGGCGCCGGAACCCTGACCCTCAACAATCTGGATGTGCGGCATGGTTATGTCAGCACTACCAGTGGAACCATCGTTGGCGGCTGCATTTATTCGGCAGGGACAGTAGCGCTGAGCAATTCACGTGTCACGAGTTGCCGATTGAGCGTGACCGGCTCATCAAGCAACAAAACCAAGGGTGGCGGCATTTTCGCGAAAAAAGACATCAAATTGAGCAATAGCCAAATGTCTTTTAATACCGCCTACACAAATCCGGGCTTCAGTTACGGTGGTGGCGCGTTTTCAGATGGCACATTCGAGGCCGATGGCAGCACGATCAGCTACAACATGGCCCAAGGTAGCGATGTCGTCGGGCCGCGCGGTTATGCCGGCGGTCTGTTCTTGCGTCAAGGCTCGACGATTTCGGGTTCGACGATTTCCAACAACTATGCCAATGCCAACGCTGGCGGCATCTTGTTGCAGAACAACGCCGTCAATACGATCAGCAACAGCACGATTTCGAACAACTCGGCGGGTAACGACGCTGGCGGAATCCTCGCGGTGGATGGAAGTTTATATCTCAATCAAACCACCGTCGCGTTCAACTTTGACAATGGTGGTCTGCTCGTCGGCAAACAGCTTTCTGCCGGCGTTACTGCCTTGGCATTGAGCGAGCAGGTTTCCGTGCACCTGCAAAGCGCGTTGATCTCGAATAACACGAGGAACAGTACCTCCCCGCCCACGCCCACCGACTTTGCCGCCATTGATGGCAGCACGCCCCTACAAATAGTCACCGTGACCGGTGCCAAGAATTTGATTTACAGCCATGTCGGCAATGTGCCGAACGACACGATCAGCGCATGCCCACTGCTCGGTGCGTTGAAAAATAATGGCGGCGCGACCCAGACCCACGCATTGCTGAGCCGCAGTCCGGCAATCGACCAGGGCAGCGGGTCACAAAGTTTCGATCAACGCGGTTCGCCGTTCGTTCGACAGTCCAATGGCTTGGCAGACATCGGCGCATTCGAAGTTCAGCAAAACGACACGATATTCAATAGGGTGTTTGAGGGCTGTCCATAACACCCACCCAAAATATTGGCAAAGATCAGATCACTGATGCATTGCGCGGGACCGAGGTCGCAGGCTCCACCCTGCGACCTTGCCGCGCCACGTTGCTCGTCCAAAAACGCGCATTCGTACTGATCAATAGTCGCATTCTTGCTTTTTCAGGCATAGCCCAACGGTGCTGCGGCGGAGCAACCAGCATGAATCGCCCGCGCAACTTTTCAGCGAAATTCGACATGGGCGGGTTTTGTAAATTTCAGTAACGTAATATGATTGTGAAACTTACGTTACGAAGGCGTTGCATTGGGGGATGCGGTCAGTCGGCAAAGATGCGGATTTTTCTGCGATCCCGCGCTCCTGATCTGCATGCACGCCACGTCCGCGGATTTTGCTTACCGTCCAGCAAGGGAGTGTTTCATGTCCAAGTCAAACCGTGTTTCCGCCGTACATTCCAACATTCGGCTGCGTCGTTGCCTGATCGCCGGCGCGATTCTGTTTACCTGCAACGCCTGGGCGCTCGAAGCCGCCGACGAGCAGGCAAAATCGACTACC
>JAYVTP010000090.1:0-11389 GCA_043788685.1 Pseudolysobacter sp.
ACTCGGCCATACCACGCCGCTGCAAGCGCTGCGCGCCTGGCGCAAGGATCGCCCTGAGCTGTTTGTCAGGCATGTTAATAATCAGACGGGACTAGACAGGTAACCAACCTCGATCTCGAAGTGCTCGGGCCGGACAGCACCGTTTACAAAGGCAACGTATTCACGGCCGGTTTTTCGGTCGCCGGTGGTGCGGCCGACAGCAAGAACAGCGTGGAACAGGTAAGTTTCACCGCACCTGCCGCCGGCAGCTACACGTTCCGCGTGAAGGCCACCAATGCTCCTGGCAGCCGCCGCATCAATACCAAACGCCAAGGTTACGCACTGGCAGTATCGGGCGCATTCGGCTTGCCTGACCAAGCCGCGCTTGCCGCACCGACGGCAGTCAGTGTGATCGGCAATGATGCAGTCAATGGCGTCAGCATCAACTTTACCATCGCATCCGGCGCGCAGAGTATCCAGCTGTATCGTGCGAACGGCACGTGCGCCACCGCAGTGCCAGGCGATTTCCGTCTGGTCGGCGCTGCGGCGACCAATCCGATTGCGGACAAAGTGTGCAAGGCGGTTTCAGCTACGCCTTCAAGCTACGTGCGGTACAGAACGATGTTGAAGGTGATGCTTCGGCATGCGTCGATGTGGTTTCGCAAAAATACCTGCAGTTTGCAGCCGCAATTCGACGAGAGTGGCATCAGCGCTAATTCGATTTCCAGCACATGCCAAGTGAACTTCAACTGGAATGCGGCGAACGCCACTTGCCCGACCAGCACTGGTATCACCTACAACGTATTGCGCGACAACAATCCATACTTCACGAGTGCCGCAACTCTGATCAGCGGATTGGCTGCTGCCCTCATACACGGATACGGCAGTGACGTCTGGCGTTACCCAGTATTACGGCATCCAGGCCAATAACAGTTTCGGCAACCACTCGAACCGCTTGCGCACCATCGCGGCTGCGCGGTTGTCGCCCGCCGGTCTGGACGGCAACACTTACTTCGACAACGCCATCACCCACGCCTACATGCAGGCCGCGTCACCGTGGCAGAGCACGAATAGCAAGGCGAGTGTCGCCGGCGGATACAGCTACCACACCGGCGCCGATGGACTCAACTATCCCGACCTGACCTGTGCGGCACTCACCACTCCGCCGATTCTGGTGCAGGCCGGCGCCGCGCTGTCCTTCAAAGCCAGATACGACTTCGAGTTCGAGTTCGAGTGGGATGGTATCGTCATGGAGATATCCACCGACGGCGGCAGCACTTGGACCGACCTGCCGCCCGACGGTGGTTATCCAAGTACGTTCGCGCAGACCACCAGTCCGCCGGTTAATGCGTGCGGTAATCTCGCCACCCACGGTGCGTTTACTGGCGTCAGCGTGAGCGCGGCGAACAACCACGATGCGGGCAATGGAACATCGCTAGCCGCGTTCCTGCCGTTCAGCAAAAACCTCAGCGCCTATGCCGGGCAGACGATCAAGTTGCGTTGGGTTCTGTCGAGCGATACGGTGCGGATTTTGCCGGCTGACTCATCGATCAGATCACACTCGGCGGCAATGCGCTGGATCGTGTTTTCAGCAGTAACTTCGATGGCGGGCCGGACTTTACCTGCCACTGAAACAAGCGCTGATACACGGTTGAAATAATCGACCTGGTGCGGAAATCGCACCGGGTCTTTTTTTGCGCGATGCGGCGATCCAGCAAGTCAAACAGACCAGGGCGAGTTCGCCGCGGCTTGTGTTTCATCCTCCCTGCATCGGGTGAGCCGCACGCGCGCCGAACAATGCGCTGCCGATGCGTACCATCGTCGCGCCGTGGGCGATGGCGAGTTCAAAATCTTCAGACATCCCCATCGACAAGGTATCGATGTTGTCGTGTTTTTTTTGCAGCGCGAGAAACAGTTCGCGCATACGGATAAAAGCGGCACGACGAAGTTCCATATCGGCGTGCGGAGCGGGGATCGCCATGAGTCCACGCAAGCGCAGTCGCGATGATGCGTCGATCGCTGCGGCGAGTGTTTCAATCAGCTCCGGCGCGCAGCCGGATTTGCTGGTTTCATCGTCGATATTGACCTGGATCAATACGTTCAACGCCGGCAGGTTTGGCGGACGATAAAGCAGCAGCGGCGCGATCAGCTTGGCGCGATCCAGACTCTGCAGCCACGCAAAATTTTCCGCGACCTCGCGGCATTTGTTGGATTGCAGCGGCCCGATGCAATGCCATTCGAGATTCAAATCGCGCAATTCGTTTTGCTTGGTCAGCGCTTCCTGCACGTAGTTTTCGCCGAAGGCACGCTGGCCGAATCCGGCGAGGCGGCGAATCGCCTCGGTCGATTGTTTTTTGCTCACCGCGATCAGTTGCGGCAATTCATGCTGTGCGGCTGCAGTAGAAATTCGCCGACGAATTTCGTCGAGACTGGTTTTTTGCGAGCTGGTCGAGTCAACGGAGGTCATGGTGAATGGACGGAACACCCGATAGCGCGCGACATTGCACGGGCTGCAGTTTATCTCCGCGCGGCCAGCAATGGATGGGTGATCACACGCAATGCGATATCGCGTCCAGGGACTATGCCGCATGTGCTGTGCTGGCGTTATACTCAAGCCTCGTTGATTCTTGTATTAGCGCCTGTACTTGAGGGGAACTGGATGGATATTGCCGAACTGCTGGCCTTTTCGGTCAAGAACAAGGCTTCCGATTTGCACTTGTCGGCCGGTTTGCCGCCGATGATTCGCGTCGATGGCGACATCCGCCGCATCAATATTCCGTCGCTGGATCACAAGCAGGTACATTCGCTGGTCTATGACATCATGTCGGATCGGCAGCGCCGCGATTACGAAGAATTTCTCGAAACCGACTTCTCGTTCGAGATTCCGGGGCTGGCGCGTTTTCGCGTCAATGCGTTCAATCAGAATCGCGGCGCGGGTGTGGTGTTTCGAACCATTCCGTCCGAAGTACTGAGCCTTGAAGACCTCGGTTGTCCGAAGATTTTCAAGGAACTCATCGAGCAACCGCAGGGCCTGATTCTCGTCACCGGCCCGACCGGCTCGGGCAAATCGACCACGCTCGCGGCGATGGTCGATCACATCAACAAGAACGAATACGGCCATATCCTCACGATCGAGGATCCGATCGAATTTGTGCACACCTCGAACAAGTGCCTGATCAACCAGCGCGAGGTGCATCGCGATACCCACGGCTTTACCGAGGCGTTGCGTTCCGCGCTGCGCGAAGATCCCGACTTTGTACTGGTCGGCGAAATGCGCGATATCGAAACCATCCGTCTGGCCCTGACCGCAGCGGAAACCGGGCATCTGGTATTCGGCACCTTGCATACGTCGTCTGCGGCAAAAACCATCGATCGCATCATCGACGTATTTCCGGGTGCGGAAAAAGGCATGGTGCGTTCGATGTTGTCCGAATCGTTGCGCGCAGTGGTTTCGCAATCGCTCATGAAAAAGGTTGGCGGCGGACGAATTGCGGCGCATGAAATCATGGTCGGCATTCCGGCGATTCGTAACCTCATTCGCGAGGACAAGGTCGCGCAGATGTATTCCTCGATCCAGACCGGCCAGCAATACGGCATGCAGACGCTCGATCAGTGCCTGCAGGATCTCGTGCGACGTGGCATGGTCACTCGGCAGCAGGCGCTTGGCTACGCCAAGAACAAGGAAACTTTCAGGTAGGCGGACCGGCGACAAACTCGTATTGTGCCGCAAAGCATAGGCGCAAGCTGCGCAACTTTTCGATACGAGCGCAGGTCAGTCAGCATGATTATCCGGATGTGTGGATATTTCGGATTTGGCTGGGGGGCCAGGCCGGCTTTTTATAAAACAGCAACGAGGTATGTGCCATGAGCAGCATCGATTTCACTTCCTTCCTCAAGCTGATGGTGCACAAGAAGGCGTCCGATCTTTTCATTACCGCCGGCATTGCGCCCAGCCTCAAGGTGAATGGCGTGATCGCGCCGATCACGCAGAATCCGCTGACCTCGGCGCAATCGCGCGACATGGTGCTCAACGTCATGACGCCGGCGCAGCGCGAGGAGTTTGAAAAAACCCACGAGTGCCAGTTTGCGATCAGTCTGTCCGGCGTAGGTCGTTTTCGTGTGAGCTGTTTTTATCAGCGCAACAATGTCGGCATGGTATTGCGTCGCATAGAAACGCGCATCCCCACCGTCGATGAATTGAGCCTGCCGCAAATCGTCAAGTCGCTGGCGATGACCAAGCGCGGCCTGATCATGTTCGTCGGTGCCACCGGTACCGGCAAGTCGACCTCGCTCGCGGCGATGATCGGATTCCGCAATCTCAATTCTACCGGGCACATCATCACCATTGAGGATCCGATCGAATACGTGCATCGCCACGAGAGCTGCATCGTCACCCAGCGCGAACTCGGCATCGATACCGATAGCTGGGAAAACGCGCTCAAGAACACGCTGCGTCAGGCGCCCGACGTGATCATGATCGGCGAAGTGCGTACGCGCGAAACCATGGAGCACGCGATCAACTTCTCCGAAACCGGCCACCTTTGTCTGTGCACTTTGCACGCGAATAATGCCAACCAGGCGCTGGATCGCGTCATCCACTTTTTCACCGAAGACCGGCGCTCACAGCTGCTGATGGATCTGTCGCTGAATTTGAAAGGCATCGTCGCACAGCAGTTGATTCCGACGCCGGATGGCAAGGGTCGTCGAGTCGCGATGGAGATCCTGCTCGGCACGCCGCTGGCGCAGGATTACATCCGCAAGGGCGACGTGCACAAGCTCAAGGATTTGATGAAGGAATCTACCAACCTCGGCATGCGTACCTTCGACCAGAGCCTGTTCGAGTTGTATCAGGCTGGCGAGATCACCTACGAAGACGCGCTACGCTACGCCGACTCGACCAACGAGGTGCGCCTGAAGATCAAGCTGTCGCAGGGCGGCAATGCGCACACATTATCCGCAGGGCTCGATGGCGTGGAGTTGACCGAGCGTTGATCTGATCCGGCTTTTAGTCGAGTGCCGGAATGGCGACTACGCACCATCCCGGCAGTGACTGCGCGCCGCAAAAAGGCACGCGCAATTCCTCAGTTCATGTCGATCGTTTCTTCGATCGTTATGCCATTCGGTGTTGCGCTGAACTGCATGTCGCCGCGGCGAATCCACTTTTCGTAGACCGTCATCATCTGCGCGGATTTCGCCACTTGCGCGCGCTCCTTGTCGCCCATCTTGGCACCGATCGTATCGGCGAATTTGCCGAACAGTCCGTACACCGCACCGCTGAAACTCATGCGCATGAATACCGGTTGCGTCGCGACGGGCGCGGCCAGATAGGCGGCCAAACCGGCTTCTTCGCCGGCGCCGGTGGAGATCGCCAGTGCCGTCGGCGACATCGCGACGAACATCGGCGGCATCGCTGCAGCCATCGCGCCGAGCGCCAACGGTACCGGCTTGCTGTCGGGGCTGAGCTTGAGGTCTTTCAGCGTCGGCACGACCAGTTGCGCCATCGCCACCGTAGTGGTCGGATTGCTCATCGACAGCAGCAGCTTGCCGCTGAACTCCGGCACGCCGGCGCCTTTCGGATCGAGTTTGGTCAGGCTGAAACGCATGCCGTTGAAATCGCTGAACGGCGGTGGCACGGAGCTGTCGAGTTTCTCCACGGCGTCGACGGCCTGCTTGTTGAGATCGGCAAATCCACTGCATGCATACGGCTTGGCGACGATCGCCTTGGCCTGCTTCTGCCAGAAATCCTTGAGCTTCAACACCGGCATCGCGATGCTGATATCGAGCAGGCTGTCGCTCGGTGCGGCGGTGCCCGGCGCGGCGGCGCTGGCGGCCATCACATCCTTGGCGAGCGCGGCTTCGAGTTCGAGCTGGAAACCGACCTGCATGCGCTGCGCGGTCAGCGCTTCGTAGCCGAAACTCAGTCGCGGAAATTTCTGCGCGATCGACAGCGCATCGGCGCGGCACGCTGCATCCAGCGCCTTGGCCGGGCTGCCGAGTGCCGTGCTGAATTCCTGCAGCACCGGATCGCTGGCGCCGCTGATCAAATCGACCAGGCGCACCACATCAAGGTACCCCGAGCCGTTCGGCAGGTAATGGAATTTCTGATTTAACGCATCGAGCGCGCCGCCTTGCAGAATGTTTTTATCCGGGCGGGTAATGCCGAGCAATTTCTTGCGCAGATCTTCGCTCGCATTTTTCGGGCTGAGCGTGAGCACCACCTGATTGCCTTGCACAGCCATCACGACTTCGAGTGCGTCCTTGCCGATGAACCAGTAGTCTTGTTCGCCGACTTTGCCGGTATCGAGCTTCTGCCCGGAGTTCTGTTCGATGCGTCCGATAGATGCCTTGAATGCGGCCGCATCGCCAAGCTCCAGACGCAGCACCGGAATCACGCCGACGCCGTACAACGCCATGTGCGCATCGGGGCGTAGTCCGATCTCGCGCAATTTATCCAGGCTGTCACGGGTCCTGAATTCGTTGAGGATGGCTTGCGCAACGCGTTGCGTCGTATCGTCGAGTTTATCCGCGTTGGTCAGAATTTCCTGGTAATACGCGATCAACATCGGCCACGACTCGTGGAACTGCGTGGCGTATCGATCGATCATCGCCTGCGGCATCGGCTCGATATTGCCGAATACATACGGCGTATCGGCCGGCGCATAACCGAGCGGAATACCCGCGTCGGGCGTTTTGCCGCAGCCTGCCAGCAACAGGGCGCAAGCCAGCACACAGGTGCCAAGGCGGGTGATTACGGGCATGGAGAATTCCGGCGCTGAAGGGAGAGGAGCGCAGTCTAACCAAGCATGCCGACGTGCGCATCTGTCGCGTATTAGCTGCCAAGCAATTCGTGCAACACCGCCATGCGCACGAACACGCCATTGCCGACTTGTTCGAGGATCAGCGAGCGCGAGCCGTCGGCAACATCGCCAGCAATCTCGACATCACGATTGATTGGGCCGGGATGCATCACCAGGCAATCTGGCGCCGCCAGCGCAAGGCGCTGGCTGCTCAAGCCAAAGCGGCGGAAATATTCGGCTTCGGATGGAATCAGCGCGCCTTCCATGCGTTCTTTCTGCAGCCGCAACATGATCACGACATTGGCGCCACGCAGGGCCGAATCAAAGTCGCTGAACAGCAGACAGCCCGGCATTTCCGCCGCATCCGGCAACAGCGATTCGGGCGCGCATAAACGCAGCTCGCCAACACCGAGCGTGCGCAGCGCATGTACATCCGACCGCGCCACTCTCGAGTGCCGGATATCGCCGCAGATCACCACGCAAAGCTGGCTTAAATCGGCGCGATGTCGGCGCAAGGTCAAGGCATCCAGCAAGCCTTGCGTGGGATGCGCGCGATTGCCGTCACCGGCGTTCAATACCGCGCAGTTCGAGCGCAAGTGGTGTGCGATAAATTCGGGTGTGCCGGACTCCTTGTGCCGTACCACAAACGCATCGCAATGCATCGCTTCGAGCGTATGCACGGTATCGAGCAACGTCTCGCCCTTGACGGTTGACGAACTAGCGATATCGAAATTGATCACATCCGCGCCGAGGCGTTTCGCGGCGAGATCGAACGACGTGCGCGTGCGCGTGCTCGGCTCGAAAAACAGATTGATCACGGTGCGGCCGTTGAGCAGATCAAGTCGACGTGTGCCATCGTGGCTCTGCGCGCGCAGTTGATCGGCGCGATCCAGCAGATGCTCGAGCGTGGCGCGGGGCAAGCCTTCCAGCGTCAACAAGTGACGCAAGCGGCCATGTTCATCGAGTTGGGGCTGGGGCATGGCAGTCGAGTCAGGCAAGGATGTCGCACATTATCGCAGGCTGCCGACACGCTGTAACGCGTGCTGTGAACTCAGACGTTGGCGAGCCAGGATTCGACGATGATTTGCGCCGCGACCGAATCGATATTGGCCGCATGTTTGCGTTTGGCCGTGCCGCTGCGGCGCTGTTCGGCAAAACGCCGGCTGGCTTCCATCGAGGTGTAACGCTCGTCGACCGCGTGCACCGGCAAGTCGTAACGTTTTTCCAGCGCGGCGGCAAAAACGCGTGCAGCACGCGTAATCGGTTGTTCCTTGTCGTCCAGCGTCAGCGGCAGGCCGACCAGCAAGGCGTGTGGCCGCCATTCTTTCAGCAACGCATCGAACTTCGCCCAGTCGGGACCGCCTGGTGAGTTTTCGATCACACTTAGCGCCTGTGCGCTTCGCGTAATCTGGTTGCCGACCGCAACGCCGATCAGGCGCGTACCGAAGTCGAAACCGACAACACAACTCATCGCGCGCAGCGGGTCATAAACTCACGCATGACCGGCGTAACTGGTCAGGCTGGCGAGCTTCACACCGACCAGTGCAGCGGCGGAATCCCAGCGTTCATCGAGCGGCGTTTCGGACAATATCTGGCGCGTGGCATCGGCCGTGAGCCAAGAATTTTCCTTGAGTTCCTGCTCGATCTGACCGGCGCCCCAGCTCGCATAACCGAGTGCGATCAACGCTTGTTGCGGGCCGTTGCCTTCGGCGATCGCGGCGAGGATATCGCGCGAGGTCGTCACGCACAGATTGTCGGTGATGCGATATGACGAATCCCAATTGCCGTGCGGCACATGCAGCACAAAACCACGTTCGGGCTGCACCGGGCCGCCGATCAACACGGGTGCATCGATGACGTCCTGCAGCTCCGAACTCAGATTCATTTGCGCGAGCACATCGCCGAGTCGATATTCGGACAGGCGGTTGATCAGCAGGCCCATCGCGCCGTCTTCATTGTGCTGGCACAAATAGGTAACGCCACGCGCAAAGTTGGCGTCGTGCAACATCGGCATGGCGATCAGAAAATGATCGGCGAGAGTTCTCGGACTTTGCATGGACAGATTGTACGGGGCTTGGCGCCAAGTCGGCCAGTCGACGCGCGCAAAATTGTATTGGAACAACTGAGTTTATTGCGCGCCAATGGCGAGATCCTTGTCACCATCACCGGTCTGGAACTGCCAGGTGCGCGTGACATAAAGTTCGTCGATGTCCTCGCCGGTATTGGTCGGAATCGGCGGGAACGGTGCGGTAAGTCCGACAATACGACTGGCGGCTTCATCGAGCACGCGAATTCCGCTACTCGAGATAATTTCAATATTTTTTACCGAGCCATCGCGGCGCAGTGCCACCGTGAGAATCACGTTGCCATGCAATTGTTCGCGCTTGGCTTCATCCGGATAATTCAGATTGCCAATGCGCTCGATTCGCGCCACCCACGCACGCATGTAGTTGGCGTAGACATACTCCTTGGTGTTGGCGCTGATTTCCTTTTTCTTCGGACGCTTGGCGTACGCCTGGGTTTGTTTCTGGATTTCCTCGGCGAGTCGCGCCATTTCCATTTTGCGTTGCACTTCCTGCGGCGCCAGCGCGAGATCGGTCGGCGGCACTTCGCGGCTTTCGACCTGGCTATTGATGCGATCGCTCGATTGTTGTCGCGTGACGACGCGTATCGCTTTCTGCGGATTCGGTTGCGGCGCACCGGCTTCCATCGGCTGCGGTGTCAGGCCTTGTTCCGGTTTGCGCACGCTGCCGGAAAACTGGTCGCTCGGGCGCAGGGCTTTGTCGCTGTTGCCGCCGCCGCTGTTGTTGGCCTGGGCGAGAAAATCGGCTTTTTCGGGTTTCTCGCCGGAGGCGGATTGCACGAGGATCACATCCAGCGATGGCAGCCGCGGCGCGGGTTTTTCGAAACTGAAAGTCACACCGAGCGCGACCACCGCATGCACCACCAAAGCAAACAGCAAGGTCACGCGCAGGCGCTCGCTGCTGCCCACGTTGGCAGGCATGGCGACACGGGTTTTTGCGGCGCTGCTCACGCCCGTCGTTGCTCGAGATGATCGAATAACTGGCCGGCAATATTGAGGCCGAACTGCTGGTCGAGTTCGCGGATGCAGGTTGGACTGGTGACGTTGATTTCGGTCAGATAATCGCCGATCACATCCAGGCCCACGAAAATCATGCCGCGCTTTTTCAGCTCCGGCGCCACTTGCGCGACGATCCAGCGGTCGCGTTCGGACAACGGCACACCGACACCTTTGCCGCCGCGCGCGAGGTTGCCGCGGAAATCGTCGCCCTGTGGAATGCGCGCGAGTGCATACGGTACCGGCTCGCCATCAATCAACAAAATACGTTTATCGCCAGCAGTAATTTCTTCGATGTACTTCTGTGCAATCGCGAACTGTTGGCCGTTGTCGGTCAGCGTTTCGAGGATCACATTCAAGTTCGGATCACCGTGAAAACTGCGGAAGATGCTGCGTCCGCCCATGCCATCCAGCGGCTTCAAAACCACCTGACCGTGCTCGCTGACGAAGCGTCGGATTTCTTCGGCGTCGCGCGCGACCACACTCGGCGGCGTGCATTGTGGAAAGTGCAATGAATACAATTTTTCGTTGGCGTCGCGCAGCGCCTGCGGATGATTGACCACCAGCACCCCCGCATCGAACGCGAGTTGCAGCACCATCGTGTCGTAGACGAATTGCGCATCTACCGGCGGATCTTTGCGCGCGAGGATGACATCCACTTCGCGCAGGTCGGACCAGACGCTTTTGCCCAGCGTGAACCAGTCCGTGCTGTTGTCGCGCACGCTTAGTGGCGCAAGCCGCGCCCAAGGCGCGCCGTTGCGTATGGCCATGTCGCCCTGGGTCAAGTAATAGAGCATATAACCGCGGTGCTGCGCCTCCAGCAGCATGGCAAAGGTGGAATCTTTCTCAGTGTGAATGTGCTTGATGGAATCCATCAGCACGGCAAGACTGCGCGGCATGGTTCAACTCGTGATGGTGCAATCCGGCATCCTCACGGATGCGGCGGCTTGCGGTCAACCGGCAGGATGCATTTCTTCGGTATCGAGTCGAGAATGCGAGAGGATTTTTCTTGGCACGCACCATGCATGCGGATGAAGTCGGGCATCGGGATATGTCGAGAAACTTCCGGCGCAAGCGTTCGTATGTGCCTGCGGTTCGTCGTCAGCACCGGGAATTCTTGCGTAAATACCTGCACTAATACCGAAAAAGTGATTTAATGCTTGAACATTGGACACACGCTGCTCGCGCCATCGGCTTTTTTCTTGACAGCTTGATGGCCGCTTGTTAAATAGGTGTTGGTTTGTCTTGAATGGCGAGCGTGAGCTGCAACCATTTCCGCTGCAAGAGAGGGTTTAGTGGACGCAACAATAGATACAGGGGGGCTGGTCGGCCTGAAGGTCATGGTAATCGATGATTCCAAGACCATACGTCGCACCGCCGAAACATTGTTGAAAAAAGAGGGTTGCGAAGTCGTCACTGCGGTAGACGGCTTTGAAGCCTTGGCCAAGATTTCGGATAATCAGCCGGACATCATCTTCGTCGACATCATGATGCCGCGACTTGATGGCTACCAGACCTGCGCGTTGATCAAGAA
>JAYVTP010000091.1:0-1674 GCA_043788685.1 Pseudolysobacter sp.
CTGGCGCTCTTGCAACGACTCCTGATTGAGCGCGATGAGCTCGTCGTCCTTCGCACCTTGGGCGTTGCGCACGAACGCGACGTCTTCGAGTACCGCGGCCAATGATGTGCCGTGAATCCTGTTGGTCTGCATCGCCACACGCACTCTATTCAGCTCGCTCAAGGCCGTGTCGAGCTCGCCGAGACGATACAAAACCCGCGCATGTTTCTCGCGCGTATCGAGCGTGCGCACATCGTTCGGCCCGTACAAACTTTCAGTGACGCGATAGGCGCGCTCGGACAATTCACGATTGTTTTTTATCTCGCCGATCTGATCCTGGATGCGAGAAAACATGTCGAGCAATTCGGCCTGCGCGCGCAAGTCATCGTGGAAACTCGTGTCGACGCGCGCGATCCCACGCTGCAGCAATTCCTGCAAACTCGGAGCCTTGTCAGGCGCTGTGCCTTCGCTCAGCGGCTGGAACAGGCTCTCGACAAACCCCTGAATTTCGCGCGCGCGATTCGCCTCGCTGCGCGCGACTTTGGCTTGCCACAACGCCAGGGCCAGCGCAGCAAAGATCGCCAGCAAAAACATCGCCGTGATCGCCACGCTGCCACGATGGCGCTGCACGAATTTGCGCGTGCGATACCAGCGCGATGGCGGATGCGCCTCGACCGGTTTGCCGGCGAGGTGACGCTGGATATCATCAGCCAGCGCGCTGGCCGAGGTGTAGCGGCGCTGTGGCTTCGCATCCAGACACTTGAGCAGAATCGTGTCCAGATCACCGCGTAACGCGCGTGGCAGTAGCGCTGGCTTGGGCACGGTAACGTGCTCGCCACCATTCACGCTGGCGAGCGAGGACGGGCGCCGCGTAGGATTGCCTTGCGGCCGCAGCCCGAGCAAAAGTTCGTGCAGCAGAACGCCCAGCGCATACACGTCGGTGGCCGTGGTGATCGGCGCACCGGCAAGCTGTTCCGGCGCGGCATAATCCGGCGTGAACACACCGACGGTCGCATTTTCGCCATCGTCTTCGAGTAGTTTGGCGATGCCGAAATCGAGCAGCTTCACCGTGCCATCGGTTGCGACGAGAATATTCGACGGCTTGATATCGCGGTGCACGATCAACGCACGATGCGCTGCTTCCACGGCGCGGCAGACGGTCAGGAAAAGTTCAAGGCGTTCGCGCACACCGAGACGGCACTCGGCAGCGTGACGCGTGATCGGTTGACCGTCGACATACTCGATTACGAGATACGGAATGCCCGCGCCGGTCACGCCGCCATCGATCAGATGGGCAATGTTCGGATGATCCAGACTCGCCAGCAGTTGGCGCTCGCGGCGGAACAGGCGTTGTTCGATCTCGGAATACAGACCGCGCCGCAACAGTTTCACCGCCACGCGCTGTTGAAAATCGGCCCCCTCGCGCTCGCCGAGAAATACCGCCGCCATGCCACCCTTGCCGAGCAGCCGGGTCAGACGAAATACACCGATGCGCTGGCCGATCAGGCCATCCGGCCGCAATGGTTCTTCGACCAGCATGCGCGCCGCATGCTGGTCCGCCGAAACGTCGAGATAACCGTCTTCGGACTGATCCGCCGCAAGCAATCGTTCGAGCGCGATACGCTCCTCGGCATCAGGCACGTTTGCCGCGAGCCATGCCGATCGCGTCGCGGCATCAAGCTCGACAACCCGTTC
>JAYVTP010000092.1:0-3324 GCA_043788685.1 Pseudolysobacter sp.
GAGCATCGCGCGCGCAATCGCCAAGCGTTGACGCTCGCCGCCGGACAACGAACGACCACGCTCGGCCACCAGCGTTTCGTAGCCTTCGACCTTGCCCGAGACGAAGCTGTGCGCTTCCGCCGCCTGCGCTGCGGCGACGATTTCCTCGATATCCGCATCGGGTTTGCCAACGCGCAGATTATCGAGAATCGAGCGATAGAACAGGCCCGGATCCTGAAACACTACCGAGATATTGCGGCGCAACGAAACCAGACTCGCATCGCGCAAATCCACGCCATCCACGGTGATGCGGCCGTGCTGCGGATCGTAGGCGCGATACAGCAGACTCAGCGCCGTGGTCTTGCCTGCGCCGGTTGGGCCGACCAGCGCGATCGTGCTGCCGGCGCGCGCGCGGAAGTTCAGATCGCACACCGCATCACGCTCGGCTTCAAAGCCAAACGTGACATGCTCGAACGCGATTTCGCCGCGCGCCGTTTGCAGATCGATGGCGTCGGGTTTTTCCATGATCGCCGGGTGCGTATCGAGCACCTTGAAAAAATCGCTGAGCGAATGGGTTTGGAAAAACAGGCTCGAAATGAAGCCGGAAAATTGTTCGAGCCGACCGATCAGCATCAGCGCAAATCCCACAAACGTGACGATATTGCCGACCGACACTTCGCCTTTGCCGTTCAGCGTAGCGCCGAGCGCGAAGATCGCGACGATGGTCAGCGTGCTCGCGGCACGATTCAGCACCGACAAAATCGCCCAGCCTTTCAGCACCGGATATTGCGCGGCGAGCACACGCTGCATCATCGCCTTGAGGCTCGATACTTCCGCAGCGAGGCGAGTGAAACTCTGCACCACCAGCACGTTCCCGAACACATCGCCGGCACGCGTGGAAATCTCGTGATGCAATTCTTCAACCTCACCCTGTGCCTTGTGCGTGCGGCGCATCGCCACCGCGTTGAACACGGCAAAACTGATCATCAATCCGATCATCAGAATCGCGAGTTTCCAGTTCATGTACAGCGCGATCGGCACCATCACGAGAATCGACAACAAGGTGGCGAGATGATCGCGGAAAAAACTCAGCCACAGCGTGAACAAATTGCTGCTGCCGGCATGCATGATGCGCAGCAGGCGACCGGTATGATTCTCGCCGTGAAACGCCAACGGCAACGAAATGGCGTGCTCGAAAAACGACGAGATCACTGCGAGCCGGCGCCGATGCGCAAGCCGATCGGCGTGCAGCGAAACCCACACGCTCGCGATCACGCCGCTGAATCCCGCCAGCGCCCAGAGCACGATCATGTGCATCGCACCCTGCTTGTTCGGTGTGCTCAGCGCATCGACCACCTTGCCGAACAACACCGGCTCGATGAAATAAATTCCAGCTAGCACAAGGTTCGCCAGCGCGAGCAAAATCGCGAGCATTTTTTCGGGCGCAAGCATCCCGATGACACGCAGGTAAGTTCGGAAAATCGACACGCTGTTTCCTTGGCTGGTTGATTGCAACGCGAAGCTTAACGAGCGCTACCCTGCAAGAAACCTGAACGGCCATCGCAAGACCGCCAGTCCCGGTAAAAATCGTTTTTCAACCCTGTCAACTTGTGCCCTTTTGCGCAAAAAGACGGCAGCCAGTCACCGCCGACCGCGATCAATTAATGCTCGGATTTCGGACAAAGAAAAGCTGCTCAGGGAGCAGCTTTTCGATCGGCCTCCGCCACAACAGGGGGGATGGTGCGGAATACCGGAACTCCTTATCGCATGAGAGCCGACGGGTTAATGTGCGCTTGATCGCAAATGCATGCGCTGGCACTCGCGTCTGCACCGCCTTTTTCGTTGCGCGACTGCGGGCCGATCGAACTGCGCTGACATCAGCCATGGCAAATTTCCTACAAAACCTCGCGCCGATTGCCCACTGCGCGGCGCGCGGAATGCGCGCAATCTGAGCCTGCCTGCGCTGCCCAACGGAATGGACTGCTGGATCGCCTGGACGGAGAAGCAGTTACCACGCAGCCTTGTCGCCCCTTTATCGGTACGAGTTCATGAAACCAGAAGCACAGCAAGCCCTTCACGAAATCCGCTCGCTCAAGCGCATGAGCGATTACATTCGCTGCGCGCGCGCCGAGCTCGCCAGCGATCCGGAAAACTCGCAACTCAGCACCTTCATCGCCTTGATGGAACGCCTGCTGACGCAGGAACAAGCGCGCCTGTGTAGCATTTGCTCGGATCCGAACAGCGATCATGTGCATGCCGCAGCGGAGCCGAAATCTCGCCTGCAGCAACATTTCGCAACCGGTTACGACGCGCGTCATTGAGCGGGCGATTTCGCTGACGCTTTGCGCGGCGACGTGCACTCGGCAAACGTCAAGCCTGATTCGCTGACGTCGTTGTTGCGAAAACAATCCGTCGCGACAGCGCTGCGCGGGCGCCCGATATTTCAACTAGAGTAGCGCCAGCCGTTCCGTGCTTGCGCGACTCTTCCGTGTCCGAATTCATTCGAAAATTCCTGCATGTCGACATGGATGCGTTTTACGCGTCGGTGGAACAGCGCGACGATCCGTTGTTGCGCGGACGTCCGCTCGTCGTCGCGTGGCGCGGGCCGCGCTCGGTGGTCTGCGCGGCATCGTACGAGGCGCGGAAATTCGGTATCCGCTCGGCGATGCCGGCGATACGCGCAGAGCGCTTGTGTCCCGATGCGATCTTCGTGCCGCCGGATTTCGTGCGGTATCGCGCCGCATCAAAACTCGTGCGCGAGATCATGCTGCGCCATACCCCGCTGGTCGAACCGTTGTCGCTGGATGAAGCCTATCTGGATGTCACGCAGAATCTCAGTGGCCATAGCAGCGCAACGGCGGTCGCCAAAACCATCCGCGCCGAAATTTTCGCCGAAACCGGTTTGACCGCCTCGGCCGGTGTGGCGCCGGCAAAATTTCTCGCCAAGATTGCGTCGGACTGGCGCAAGCCGAACGGCTTGTTCGTGATCCGCCCGGAGCATGTACTCGACTTTCTCACGCCATTGCCGGTCGGTCGCCTGCATGGCGTCGGCAAGGTGATGGAAGCCAGACTCAAGGCGCTCGATCTGAATACGGTGGGCGAGTTGCGTGCGACGCCGGAGACGATGCTCGAAGCGCATTTCGGCCGCTGGGGTCGGCGTCTGCGCGAGTTGTCGCACGGCATCGATCACAACGAAGTTCATGTCGAACGACCGACCCAATCGGTGTCCGCCGAAGATACCTTCGAGCAAGATCAGCCGCTCGAAGCGCTCGAGCCGACGATCCGCCGCCTCGCCGAACGCACGTGGAAAGGCGGCATCGAGAGTGGCCGCACCGCGCGCACTGT
>JAYVTP010000093.1:0-7606 GCA_043788685.1 Pseudolysobacter sp.
CCCGCCATGACGCTGAGAAAATGCCGCCGCGAATCGTTGATGCGTGTGCTCACTTGCCTGCTCCGTGCATGAGTTCGGCAGCGCGCTTGATCGCCTGGCGTATGCGCGGATAGGTGCCGCAGCGGCACAGGTTGGTGATGCGGCTGATGTCGGCATCGTTCGGTTTCGGCGTGCGCTTGATCAGGTCCACCGCCGCCATGATCTGGCCGGCCTGGCAATAACCGCATTGCGCCACATCGGCTTCGATCCATGCGCGTTGCACCGGATGCAGCGCATCGCCGCTCGCGAGGCCTTCGATCGTGACGATATCGTGGCCGCTCGCCGCGCTGATCGGCGTAAGGCACGATCGTTGCGCCTTGCCATCGATTAGCACCGTGCACGCACCGCACGCGCCGATGCCGCAGCCGAACTTGGTGCCGGTCAGACGCAACGAATCGCGCAGAAACCACAGCAGCGGCATGGCCGGATCACCGCCGTGGAAAAACGGCTTGCCGTTGATGCGCAGCGGCAGCGATTTGTCATCGTCGGCGACGAACGGCACGCTGGTCGTGCGTGCGCTGTCGATCGGGGTATCTTGCATGCGTCATCTCCGGCTGGCTCAACTGCGGCGCAGGCGCGCCTGACAGCTTGGGTTAGGTAGCGATTGTCGCATTCCCGCAGATTGCCTGCACATCGTTGCTGCTTGTTTTTTTGCAGCGCACAAGCACAATGCACGGATCAGTGCGCCCGCGCTGACACTCCCGTGGATCCCGCTCTTGCCGTGACAGCTTCAAATAGCGCGCCGTTATCCGCGCAAGCGCCGTGGATAGTCATCAAATTTGGCGGAACCAGCGTGTCCCGACGTGAGCGCTGGGACAATATTCGCGAAATTGCAGCGCAGCATCTGGCGCGCGGGAAACGTGTGCTGATCGTGGTCTCGGCGCTGTCGGGCATGACCGACAAACTCAAAGCCATCGCCGAATCGCGCGGTAATACCGCAACACTGGAACTCGCACACACGGGAATTCTCGCGCGTCATGCCGCCATGCTGGCCGAACTCGATCTTGCACCCGAAGTGTTGCACGACTGGCTCGATACACTCGATGCACTGGTCAATGCGTCGGGTCGCGAATCGGCGGCGCTGACCTGGCAGGCGCAGATTTTGTCGCTCGGCGAGTTGCTGTCGAGCACCCTCGGTGCGGCCTATCTCAATGCGAGTGGCCTCGCGACGAACTGGCTTGACGCGCGCGCGCATCTGCGTGCCGCAGCATTGCCGAACCAGAACGCGTGGGGTCGTTATCTTTCCGCGTCGGTACCCACTGCGCCCGATGCGGCGTTCGCGAGCACGCTCGCCGCGCAGGGCGAGGTTTTCATCACGCAAGGTTTCATGGCGCGCAATGCGGATGGCGAAACGGTGATCCTCGGCCGTGGCGGCTCGGATACGTCGGCGGCGTATTTCGGCGCGTTGCTGAAGGCCGAGAAGGTCGAAATCTGGACCGACGTTTGCGGCATGTTCAGCGCCAATCCGCGCCAGGTTGCGGCAGCGCGATTGCTCGGTCGTCTCGATTATGAAGAGGCGCAGGAAATCGCCACCACCGGCGCCAAGGTGCTGCATCCGCGCTGCCTGAATCCGCTGCGCGAAGCGCAGGTGCCGCTGTTGATCAAGGATACGAATCGGCCGGAATTGACCGGTACCGAAATCGGTATCGCACCCGCGCACGCGGCGCCGAGTATCAAGGCGATCAGCTCGCGCAGCGGCATCACGCTGGTATCAATGGAATCGATCGGCATGTGGCAGCAAGTTGGTTTTTTGTCTGACCTGTTTGCGATTTTCAAACATCATGGCTTGTCGATCGACCTGATTTCCACGGCTGAAACCAACGTTACAGTATCGCTCGATCCGAGTGAAAACCTGCTGAGTTCCGACGTGCTTTCCGCACTGTGCGCCGACCTTGCCCAAGTCTGCCGGGTCAAGGTGATCACGCCGTGCGCGGCGATCACGCTGGTCGGGCGCGGCATCCGTTCGCTCATGCATAAATTGTCCGGCGTGCTCGCCGAGTTCGGCAGCTTGCGTGTGCATCAACTGACACAATCGTCGAACAATCTCAACCTCACTTTTGTCGTCGATGAAGACGTCGCGGTCGGCCTCGTGCCGCGGCTGCACGCGTTGTTGATCAAGGCCGAGGCGATGCGCATTAGCGATCCGGCCGTGTTCGGTGCGAGCTGGCGCGAGCTGTATGCCGACAACGCCGCGCAGACGCGCGCGCTGCCGTGGTGGATGGCCAAACGCGAGACGCTGCTCGCGCTCGCTGCAGGCGGTACGCCGCGATATGTTTACGACCGCGACAATGTGCGCTTGCAAGCGCAATCGTTGCATGCGCTCGGCGCGGTCGACGAATGGTTCTACGCGATCAAGGCGAATGCACATCCCGCCGTGCTGGCCGAACTCGTGCAGCAAGGTTTTGGCCTTGAATGCGTTTCGCTGCCCGAACTCAACGCGGTGCGCGCCGCGCAGCCCGATCTGCCGCTGCAAAAAATCCTGTTCACGCCGAATTTCGCGCCGCGCGAAGAGTACGCTGCGGCACGCGCGATCGGCGTGCGCATCACGCTCGACAACCTGCATCCGCTGGCACATTGGAGCGACATTTTTGCGGGCGGCGAAATTATTCTGCGCATCGATCTGGGCGTCGGTCGCGGCCATCACGACAAGGTCAAGACTGGCGGCGCGCAGTCCAAGTTCGGCCTGTCGCTCGATGAACTGCCGGAGTTCCGTCGTCTCGCCGCGCAGCACGGCGTGCGCGTGGTCGGGCTGCACGCGCATCTTGGTTCGGGCATTCTCGATCACGATCATTGGCGCGAGGTGTACGCGCAACTTGCGAGCCTGGCCGAACCGTTCGGCACGGTCGAGTTGTTGAACATCGGTGGCGGCCTCGGCGTGCCTGCACGCGCCGATGAAACCGCGCTGGATCTGGCCGCGCTCGGCGCAACTCTCGCCGTGATCAAGGCCGCGTATCCGCAATATCGGCTGTGGCTGGAACCTGGTCGTTATCTCGTCGCCGATGCCGGCGTGTTGCTCGCGCGCGTGACCCAGCTCAAGCGCAAGGGCGATTTCCATTATGTCGGCATCGACGCCGGCATGAACTCGTTGCTGCGCCCGGCGTTGTACGAGGCGTATCACGAAATCGTCAATCTCACGCGGCTGGATAAACCGGCCGACACGCTGTACCAGGTGGTCGGGCCGATTTGCGAATCCGGTGATGTGCTCGGCAATAATCGCTGTCTGCCGCAAACGTTTGAAGGCGACATTTTGCTGATCGCGCAGACCGGCGCCTACGGCGCGGTGATGGGCTCGCGTTACAATCTGCGCGAGCCTGCTGCGGAAATTATTTTGTGACTATGTCTTTGCTCGTCATTCCAGCGCAGGCTGGAATCCATTTTGATCTCGATTTTTAAGCCATGAAGTGTCCCCAAACAATAGAAGTCAAAATGGATCCCAGCCTGCGCTGGGATGACGGCATGATTTTTTCGTTCCTGCAGATTGATTCCCGCGTACGGAGTTGCCAGTGTCGTTGAATGATCCACGCCAGGCTGCGGCCTTCCGTTTTGTCGATTGCAGCTTCGATGCGAGCAACGGCGAGGCGCAGTTGCGTTACGCGTTCGACGATGGCGCCGAGCTGATCGAGCGCATTGTTTTCCCCGATGCGCCGGCGCTTGATCCAGCGCGTTGCGCCGCGTTCGATACCGCGTTGAAATTGCTGCACCTGATCGCCGGTGTGAGTTATTTCAAGGCCGGCGTGCCCGCCGAAATCCGCTTCGAAAATTATGCGATCGATCGCGCCACTGCCGATCTGCTTGATGAGTTGTATCTGCAAGGTCTCGGCGAATTCGCCTACCAGAATAAACTCGACTTGCGCGGCAAAATCCGCTTTCCGGTCGACGCCGAAAACGCAACGGCGGCAGTTTCTTGTAGATTGCCACGGCGTACTTTGGTGCCGATCGGTGGCGGCAAGGATTCGCTCGTGTCGGTCGAGCTGCTCAAGCAAATCGGCGAACCGGCAACCGCGGTGTGGGTCGGCAATTCGGCGTTGATCGCCGCGTGCGCACAGGCCACGGGTTTGCCGATGTTGAACATCCAGCGCCAGATTGCGCCGGAGTTGTTCGAGCTGAATCGACGGGGCGCGTGGAACGGCCACATTCCGGTGACGGCGATCAATTCGGCGATTCTTGTCGTCGCTGCAATCCTCTACGGCTTCGATGCGATCGCATTTTCCAACGAGCATTCCGCGTCGAGTGCCACGCTCGAGTACGACGGTCAGGCGATCAATCATCAGTGGAGCAAGAGTTTCACTTTCGAGCGTCGCCTGCACACGTATCTGCAATCGCATGTCGCTGCCGATCTCGATTATTTCTCGCTGCTGCGGCCGTTGTCCGAGCTTGCGGTGACCAAGCGATTTGCGCAGCTCACGCAATATCACGCGCTGTTTTCGAGCTGCAATCGCAACTTCCGCATCCTCGGCACGCGACCGGCGGATCGCTGGTGCGGGCAATGTCCGAAATGCCATTTTGTGTTTCTCGCCCTCGCACCGTTCTGCAGCAAACCGCAACTCGTGCAGATTTTCGGGCGCAACCTGCTCGACGACGAAAGCCAGACCACCGGCTTCGATGCGCTGCTCGAATATCGCCATCACAAACCGTTCGAGTGTGTTGGCGAAGGTCGCGAATCGCGCGCGGCGATGTATACGCTGAGCCAGCGCGCGGAGTGGCGCGAAGATGCCATCGTGCAACGTTTTACGCGCGAGATTCTGCCGCAGCTCGATGTGACGGCGCTCGCGCTCGCACCGTTGCTGCAGCCCGCGGCAGAACATTTGTTGCCAGCGCGTTTGACGGCGGTACTCGATGCGCCTGGCTGAACTCGTCGACCAGCGTGTCGCGATCTGGGGTTACGGTCGGGAGGGGCGTGCCGCGCTGAATCTGTTGCGCGAGCGTTTTCCGCAGCAGCGATTCACGCTGCTGTGCACGAGCGCAGAAGCTGTCGCCGCCCAAGCGTTGGTCGATGCAAATCTCGATGTGCTTGTGCATTCGACGGAGTCAAAAGCGCTACTGCAGTTCGACGTGGTGATCAAGTCGCCAGGCATCAGTCCGTATCAGCGGGACGTGGACGACGCGCTCGACGCTGGCGCGCGATTCACCTCGGGCAGCGCGATCTGGTTCGCCGAAAATCCACACGCGCGCACGATCTGCATCACGGGCACCAAGGGCAAAAGCACGGTCAGTGCATTGATCGCACATCTGCTGCGCAGCGCGGGGAAAACGGTGGCGCTGGCCGGCAATATCGGTCTGCCGCTGCTGGAACTTATGGACGTAAAAACGTCCATCGACTGGTGGGTGATCGAGCTATCGAGTTTCCAGACGCGTGATGCGCAAGCAGTGCCGGATGTGTTGCTGGTCAACAATCTGTATCCCGAACATCTGGACTGGCACGGCAGCATCGAGACGTATTACGTCGACAAGCTCGCGCTTGCCGCGCAAGCCAGACATCTCGTGTTGAACGCGCAGCAGCCGGAGCTCGTGGCGTATTGCGACCAGCATCCCGCGCGAACTTTTTTCGGCACGAGCGGCGGATGGCATGTGACCGATAGTGCGATCTGCCGCAGCGACAAACATGTCTTCGATCTGAGCGCGTCACCGCTGCCCGGTGCGCACAACGCGAAGAACCTGTGCGCTGCTCTTGCGGTTCTCGACGCCGCAAACGAGGACGCCCTTGCGCTCGCGCCATTCATCGCGAGTTTTCAGCCCTTGCCGCATCGCCTGCAAACGCTCGGTGTGCGTGATGGCATTACTTATGTCAACGACAGCATTGCGACGACGCCGTATGCGACGGTGGAGGCGTTGCGCAGTTTCCCTGCGCGCGCGGTGACCTTGCTGGTCGGCGGTTTTGATCGGGGTGTGAGCTGGCAGGATTTTGCGCAGCAGATGCGCGTCGCGCCGCCGCATACGATCATCACGATGGGCGCGAGTGGCGCGCGTATCGCCGCATCGTTGCGTGCGCATGCAGTGACTTGCGAGATTGTGGAAACCGTCAGGCTCGAAGCAGCGATCGCCTTGGCGAAAACCCGTACGCCAATCGATGGCATTGTATTGCTTTCGCCGGGCGCACCGAGCTTCGATCAGTTTCGCGATTATGCCGAGCGCGGACGTGAGTTCGCGCGGCTCGCGGGGTTTGATCCGGCGCTGATTTCTGGAATTGCGGGACTTGGCGTTGCCTGAAAAATTGTCGGGCTTTGTCGCACTTGCTCGTCATTGACCAGCTTCGATGTTGAAAAGCGCTTTAGCGAAGGCTGGAATCCAGTTTGATTTTGCTATGTCTGGCGATGGCTTTGGCCTCCGAGATCAAGGTCAAAATGGATATCAGCCTTCGCTGGGATGACAGCGTTTTTTTTGTAGTTCGTGATATTTTTCGAGTGACTGAATAATGATCGACGAAGTCGCCACAACCCACAGCAAAATCTGGGATCTGCCAACCCGTATTTTCCATTGGCTGCTGGTCGTGCTGATCGTGCTGCAATACCTCAGCGGCGAGTTCGAACTGCTGAGCATGCAATGGCATTTCTGGCTCGGGTATACGACGCTCGCGCTGATCGTGTTTCGTTTGTTGTGGGGATTTTTCGGTTCGCAGAGTGCGCGGTTTTCATCGTTCGTGCGCGGGCCGATTACGGTGGCGCGTTATGCCGGATCGCTGTTCTCGAAAAATCCGCGGCGCAGCATCGGACACAATCCGCTTGGCGGCTGGTCTGTGCTTGCCATGCTGCTGTGTGTGTTGATGCAAGCGATCACCGGACTTTTCAGCAGCGACGATGTCAGCGAGGCCGGACCGTTGGCCGAGCACGCGAGCGCGGCGACCGTGCGCTGGATGACACATCTGCATCATCTCAACCAGAATATCTTGCTGCTGCTGATCGCGCTGCATATCGTTGCGGTGCTGCTGCACTGGCTGCTCGGTGGCGAGAACCTCATCGCGGCAATGGTCAGCGGCCGCAAGAAATTGTCCGGTGCTGCGCCACTGCGTTTTGCCGGCAATGGTATCGCTCTGCTGCTGTTTGCGATCAGCGCCGCCGTCGTGATCGCGCTCGTGATCTGGGGCAATCGCACTGGCGGATAAAAAAGATCGCGCGCGCAGCGCGAGCGATCCCGATGTGCAGCAACCATCGCTGCGACCAATACCGCGGCACGATTGCGGCGATACGATCAATCGTCATCTTTCTTGTATTTTTCGTGGCAGTTCTTGCACGCTTCCGCGGTTTTCGCGAACTGCGCCTTGAACTTCGCTTCGTCGCCGCCGTGCGCGGCATCGGCGAGCAGTTTGGTTTGTTCCACCAGTGAATTTGCCTTGCTCGTGAAATCGTCGAACTGCTTCCAGATCAATGGCTGCGCGTCGGTTTTTGCATCGGCCGACGGCGCCTTGCGAAAACCTTCGAGTATCTGCGGCGCGAGCGCGGCGAGACGATCTGCGCGCAGCGTGGCTTCTTTCGCATCGAATGGAATCTTGCCTTTGTTCATCGCGCCGAGCGGCGAGAAATTCCAGCCGATCACGTGAAACAGCGATTGCCGATAATTGATCTCGGGATCG
>JAYVTP010000094.1:0-7291 GCA_043788685.1 Pseudolysobacter sp.
CGGCACGGGTTTCGATGCCGTGAAGTCGAACGACACGGTGAAGTTTTTCAACGCCACGGCCAATGTCACTGCCAACATTACAGCCGCCACTGCCACGACGCTCACCGTGATGGTGCCGTTGGGAGCAACCACGGGTCCGATCACCGTGACCACAGCCGGCGGTACGGCAACCAGCAGCCCGACGAACTTCCTCGTAATCCCGGTGATAAACAGCTTGGGCGCCACGGGTGCAGCGGTCGGTGATTCCCTGAACATTTACGGATCGGGCTACGATTTCAATCCGTTGAACGACACCGTGACGTTCTACAACAGCGTGTCGGCAACGGTCACCGCAGCCTCGGCAGGGGTACTCACTGTACAAGTGCCGCCGGGCGCTACCACCGGACCGATTACCCTGACCACGGCCGGCGGTGTAGCAACCAGCCCCAGCTTCACGGTGCTACCCAAGATCACCAAACTGACTCCTACCCGTGGCGCGGTTGGCGACTCGGTAGTGATCGCCGGCACGACCTTCAGTCCCGTAGCGACAAGCAACAGGGTGGACTTCGGCGGCACACTGACCAGCGTGGATGTAGGCAGCATAGCCTCGCTGACGGTGACGATCCCACCGCATGCAAGAACGGGGGTCGTTAGTGTAAAAACTCCGGATGGCATAACGTCAAGCGCCACGCCTTTTACCGTCCTTCCGAAGATTACGGGACTGAGCTCGAGTACGGGCGCTGTCGGCGATACGATCACCATCACCGGCTATACATTCAATCTAACCGCCGCGAACGATACCGTCTTGTTCAACGGTACGCAGGCTACAGTGACAGCCGCCGCCGAGATGTCGTTGACGGTAATCGTTCCGCCGAATGCCAGTACCGGGCCAGTCACAGTGACTACGCCGGATGGTACGTCGAATGGCGTGACGTTCACGGTTAAGCCGAAGATCACGGGCCTGAACGTCACTAGCGGTGCGGTAGGTGACACGGTAGTGATTACCGGCACGACATTCAGCGCAACAACAACCAGCAATACCGTCAAGTTCAACGGCGTGACAGCCAGCGTCACCTTGGCCGGTACCACCTCGCTCACAGTAACTGTGCCAGCTACTGCGACGACGGGAGCCATTACCCTGAGTACGCCGGATGGCGTGGCGACGAGTTCGGTATCGACGACCTTCACGGTTAAGCCGAAGATCACGGGCTTAGACAAGAGTGCGGCTTATATTGGTGACGTGCTCACTATCACCGGCACGACGTTCAGTGCAACCGTGGCAAACGATACCGTCAATTTCACTGGCGCATCGGTGCACCCGAATTCTCCAGCGACAACGACACAGTTGCTCGTGACTGTGCCTGCGAGTGCTGGCACTGGAGTTTTGACTGTAACGACACCGGACGGTACGTCGGATCCAGTGAGCTTTACCGTAACTCCCGCACCTCCCGCACCATCGTTGGTCAGCGTGCCTTCAAGCAATTCGGGAAACTCGGTTACGGTCACGTGGACGCCTCTAGGAACCAGCGCGACCAACTATCAGTGGCAGCGCGCTACCTCGTTGTCCGGGCCGTGGTCGCCAGCTACGCCGAACATCGTCGCCGCACCCGCGGTCACCTTTACGGACACGGTTCCCGGGGTGGGCACCTATTATTACCAAGTCCGCTCTTGCAATCCGAGTGGGTGCAGCGCCTACACGCCAAGTTCGAGCGTCGCGGTAACGGCGGTAATCCCGCCCCCGGTTTCGGCGATTCCGATCATTACACCGACGCCAGCTCGCGATACGGTTTCTGATCAGGTCGGTGCAACAGTTGCCAAATTCCGCGTTGACGAGGGTGGCAATTCGACGTACTCGATCCCGATTCAGGTAGCGCCGGGCACGGCCGGAATGGCGCCCAAGGTGGCGCTCAGTTACAGCAGCCGCGCCGGCAATGGTGTCATGGGGCAAGGTTGGGTAATCGAGGGCGCTTCGCAGATCGGTCGTTGCCGTCAGGCGCGCGAAAACGGCGACTTCATGTCCGGCACGACCCCAATCGATGGCAATCCCGCGCCCGTTAATTTCACGCCATCCGATCGTTTCTGCCTAGATGGCGTGCGCCTGTTGGTGCTGAATAACAGCACCTACGGCAACGATGGCACCACATATTCACCCGAGAACGACCCAAGCACCTTGGTGACCGTCAGTGTTTCCACTACAGCGGCAGGCCCGGACACATTCACCGTCAAACGCAAAGACGGCACGACCAGCACCTATGGCTATATCGCGAGCTCACCGAATGCTCGTATCCGGGCGACGCTGCCTGCAACCAACGCTGTAGTTGCAGTGAGCTGGAATCTTGCCCGCACCCAGGATTCGGTCGGCAACTACATCGATTATCTGTATACCAGCCAGCCCGGCACCGATCTCTACTCCTTCGCTGCTGGGGCCGTGGAATCCACGCTTTCGCAAATCAATTACACCGGACACGCTACAGCGCCTGTCACTGGCACGTATGCGAGTGTGGTCCTCAACTACACGACAGTGCCGAACATAGCCAATGTTCGGCTTGGTTATCAGGCCGGCATCGCGTTTGTGCAGACCCAGCAGTTGCACGACGTTACCGTCAGCGATAGCACGCAGTCGCCATCAACGCTGCGCTACTACAAACTCGGTTACAGCCCGTCCACGTCAGGCTCGCAATTTCTGCAGCTCCACAATCTGACCGAGTGTCGGGATAGCGGCATGACGGTGTGCTATCCGGCGACGATATTCACGTGGGCGCTGGGGAACTACAGCTACAACACCAATGACACGACTCAAGACCAAGGAGGCTCTCAGCAGCCTACCTTTCAAAACCCGGCCGGGTATAAAGTCGCTGATATCGATGGCGACGGCCGCCAGGATGTCGTCTTTGCGGTGAATGATGGCAAGTGCGGCACCAATAGTAGTATTTACGTCGGTTTCATCGACCACAATGCCACGCAGATGACGATGCTGACCTTGAGTCAAGCGAAGACGTGTGCGCCCATCAATCTCAAGGGTAATGATCAGGCTTGGTACCTCGTCGATTACAACGGTGACGGTCGCGCGGATTTGATGATCGGTGGTCTGCCGGGCAGCAACTGGGCGATCTATCCCAGCCTGGGCCGGCCTGCGAGCGGCGGCGCAGTCTTTGGCACTACCAATCTGCTGGCGGGACTGGTATCCCCCATTTCTGTGCCAACGCATAACAATCTCACTGCGGCGACAGGCGTGTTGGCGGATCTCAACGGGGATGGTTTGCCGGATTTCATTTACCCCAACGATTATTCCGGTGCCGGCGTGCGCATGATGACGCGCCAAGCCGATGGCAGTTTTGCGTTCTCGGAACCCTACATCGTTGCCTTTGACTACACGGACAATAACTGCAGCCCTACACCTGCGCCGCCGGTGGTGGTCGATTGCGAGTTCAACTTTTTTATATCGGACACCTATCATCGCTCCGTGATCGCCACTGATATCAATGGCGATGGCCGCGCCGACCTGATGTTCATGATTGATCGTGTGTCTGACTCTGGCGGGCATCAAACCGCGCCGATCCAACCGATCTTCAACCCCAAGCTCGGCAAACCCGGTCCACCCGATGCGGTGACACCGGACACGATCACGCGTCAGTTCTCTTGGTATCAATTCGTGGCCAATGGCGTGACCACACCATCGGGCGGCGGAACCCCTACCCTGCATCTGCTGCAGTATTGGAGGGCGCAAACGAACCTGGTTACCGGCAATCGACAGATACAAGTCGTCGATCTGAATGGCGATGGTCTGGCGGATATGATTTATCAGGATGACACGGTCTCCACCACTTATCACGTTTTGCTCAACACCGGCAACGGCTATCAAGCGCTTGATCCGCTGACGGGGATCCAGAACGGGGCCTTCATGCAGCTCGTGGATATCAACGGCGATGGCAAAATCGACATCGTTTATCCCATCGGCACATCCAGTTTCACCAGCTACAACTACGTGAGCTTGGTCCCCAGTACGACAGGAACTTACGGCTGGGGCTTTGCAACGTCAGTTGTCCCCGGCTTCAATCCCGCCACGCCAGGCATCGGTCTGCACAGCACGACCGACTGGATTTCTTTGTTTGGCGATTTCGATGGCGACGGCGTGCCCGATTTTCTGGGCATGCAGACGGTCGCTAGCAGTGCAAATTTCTACACCAGTCGTGTAAGCACACGCTATCAACCGCGCGATGTCATCACAGATATCACCAACGGCCTGGGTGCTATCACGCATGTGGATTACCAGCCGCTCACCAATAAAGCGGTGTATCAACGCGGCAATCAGGATGGCGCCAGTACCTCGATCGCGTTGAACAATGCTGGCGACTTCGGCTGGAACTCGCCGGTATTCGACGTGCTGGCCCCGTTATACGTGGTCAGTCAGGCCAAAAGCAGTGCACCGACATCACTCGATGCCAACGCCAAAAGCAAGGTTGCCTACCGTTATGCCGGCGCGCTGATGCAATCCGGAGGGCGCGGTTTCCTCGGCTTCAATCAGACCTGGAGCTTCGATGCCAACGATGCCACTGCTGTGGGCAGTCAATACGTTGGCACCGTAAACTCATACCAGCAACGCTATCCGTTCATAGGCATGCCATTCGCAACGTACAAAATGGTATTTGATGGCACGCAGGTCAGTCGTGGCTCCGCCGAGCTGGATGCTTGCGCCACCAATCCGGAAACCTCAAGTTATACCTGTTTTGCCAAAACCGGCGATGCCGTATGGCCCGACCTGATTGGTAGCGGAAAGATCATCCAGTACGGCGATCAAAACCCGCGCTGCAACGGCGCGGGTTGTACGGCGATCGATACCAGTGTCTGCACCGTGAGCCAGCTAGGCGCCAAGCAGGAAAAATCCCTCAATACGTTTTCCCCGCAGCAGATCGAATCCAGCACCAGTGGACTTTTTACTCCGCCTGCCAGCGCCGGGCCACTATTCAGTTACGCGTATAAAACTGACGATATACAGGGTGATCTTGTTTCGGCAGCGCCGGGTATCCCCGGTGTTGTAAGGACCGTAACATCCAGCAGTGCGTTTTGCTATGACGGCAATAATCATGGCAATCTGCTGACCAGTAGCACGGTCACGTCGGATGGAAGTGGCACGGTTGCCGCGCAAAAGCTCGTTGCGAATCAATACGCCAGTGACGATACAACCCGCTGGTATCTCGGCCGGCTAACACATAGCCAAACGCAATTTTTGCGTTCTGGTACGTCGGCGACTCGCACCAGCGATTTCTGTTACGACGTGTCTGGAAACGCGGGAAATTGTGCCGGTCTCGCGACGACGATGGGCAACACCGGCCTGCTCCTTTCCGAACGAGTTCAGCAGGCAGTTTCTGCAACCCAGGATCTTCGTACTATCTACGCGCTGGACAGCTACGGCAATCGCACTGCGGCGTATCAATGCAGCTCCGAGCTAAGTAACGCGGCGTGCCAGAGCACGACAAGTTTCACCCAACAACAGAATGGGACGGCCGTTCATCGCTATGCAAAGACGGCATACGACAGTATTGGTCGATACACCACCGGCAGCTCGCTGCCCTTCTACTCGGCCAGTGCTACCGGCAATCTCAATGAGCTACCTGCCGTGGGTATCGGCATGCGCGACGAGTTCGGTAACGCCAGCACGCAGACCAGCATCAACGGTCTGGTGCAGGGTAGCGAATCTGGCGCATTGGGCCGACCTTTCTTTACTGCGGACAATACCGGTCGGGCGAGCACGACGACATATCGATTGTGTAGTGCGGTGACATGTCCGGCTGACGCGAAATTCCGTGCGCAAACCCTCACCGTCGGCGCGCCGTCTTCATGGACTTACTTCGATCTTCTCGGTCGCCCGATCATGAAGCTGGCGCGCAGCTTCGACGGCAACGCCTCGAATCAGCAATATTCCGGTGTCTGCAGTTATACGGATGCGCATAATCGTCCGGTTTATCAATCGGAGCCATTTTTTGCACCGGCAACGGTGGGCGGCGATGGCTCGCCGACGTTAAGCAGTACTACGCCGTGTGCGACAGCGAGCTATTCCACAACGACTGCCTACGACGTGCTGGGGCGTGTTGTTCTCGTCACCAATCCGGACGCAGGCACGATCGGCAAGGAATATCTCGGGCTGAGTACCTTCACCACCAACCCGCGCGGCAACACCTGGGAGGATGACAAAAATGCCCTCGGTGAAATCATCCAGACCAATGATCCGCTGGCTGACGGCAATAGTGGCGGACTGGTGGTCAATCAAACCTATGACGCCGCAGGCAATGTTCTTTCGATCGTGCGGCATGGCACGCATGGCGACATCACGACATTCTTCACCTACGACGAGCTCGGGCGCAAGCTGACCCACACCGATTCGGACTCCGGAAAAACCACGCTGACCTATAACGCTGCTGGCGATGTGTTGACGCAGACCGATGCAAAAAACCAGGTCAGCACGCAAAGCTACGATGCGCTCGGTCGCCGCTACACCCGAACCTCGGTCGGTGCCGACGGCAAAACCCTCAGTGATACGTGGGTCTTCGATACCGCAGCCAATGGTTTTGGTCAGGTCGCCAGCGAATCGCGTACTGCCACGGGCAATATCACTTTCAGTCGCGCCATGGTCTACGACGGGTATGGCCGTACCTACCAGCGCGGTACCACGATGGGCGAGAGTTATACCGAAACGACCGCCTACGACGCCTACAATCGTGTGCTGGCGCAACAGGACGCCACCGGCAATATCCTGACCAATACCTATCAGCCGCATGGGTATCTGAGCGACCAGACCGACACACGTGTCGGCCCCGTTTATCAGATTCATACGCTCACCGCGCGCGGCCAGGTGGCCACTGATGAGCGTGGCGGCAGCCTGAATCTGCAAAGCACGCTCACGTACAACCAGCAAACCGGTCGACTCTCGACCGTGTGTTCGGGTACTGCTGCTTGCAACCTGCAAGATCTGCAATACGTGTTCGATACCGCTGGCAATCTGACGTTACGCACGCGGGCGTACCACAGTGCGGCGACAGCCGAGCAATTTACCTACGATTCGCTAAATCGCCTGCGGCAGGCCAGCCTGATCCAACTGCAAGGTACGGTGTTGACCACCGTACCGGCGCTGATGATGACTTATGACGAACTCGGCAACGTCTGCACCAAGACGCCGATCGGCAGCGCCACCGTCACCTACGGCTACACCGGCCCGGCCGGTTGCAGCGTCCACGGTACAAGCGGCAGCGCGGATGCGGTGGCGAATGCCGGCTCGACCAGCTACCTGTACGACGCCGACGGCAACCAGATCAGC
>JAYVTP010000095.1:0-7609 GCA_043788685.1 Pseudolysobacter sp.
GATGGACGCAGCTTGCGCGATCAAACCATCTTCGCGATCGCGTTCAATGCTCGTAACGATAATTGATGCCGGCGCGATTCGAGGTCGATGCGCTTTGCACTTCGATGTTGTAGCGCTCGGTCAACTTGTAGCGCAGCGTCACGAGTTCGCCCGGCGTAAAAATGCCGACGCCGTAACTCACGTACAAACGCGGTGACAGATATTTGCCGACGCTGAATGCCGCGCCGCCGAGGGTGGAATTGTCGGCCACACCGATATTGTCCACGCCGAGTTTGCCGCCGATGCTTTTCGCGAGCAGATCGCCGCTGGCCGTGCCGAGCGCGGTCGCCGCAGCACCGAGCCGATTCGAATCATCGCCCGAGGCAGAGCGCAGCGGCTTGCCGAGCACGAGATAGGACAGCGCCTCGGATTGATCCATCACCGGGTCCGAATATACCGTCAGCGCGGGTCGATTGGCGGTGCCCTGCACGCGCACGCCAGCAGTGATGTTCTGATCGGAGAGCACACGAATCGCGCGGATATCCAAGCCAGGATTATCGATCGGTCCGGCAAACTGCAGGCGACCATCCTGAATCTTCAGATCCTGACCGTAGGCTTTGTAGGTGCCGTTGACATTGATCTGGCCGCGCGCCGACGTGGGCCGCCCGGGCAGCTCGGACACCACAAGCTGGCCCGCCAATGTACCGTCCAGACCAAATCCCTTGAGCTTGATTTCCTGGCCCTGGCGCAAATCCAGATTGAGCTTTTCGCCTTGGCCCAGCTTGATCGTGACGTTCGCGGTAAGCGGCAAACTCGCGGTGGCTTTTTGCTGATCCTCGCCGACGATCACGACGTCGGCCGAGCGTTTCGCAGAAGCCGTGCCGCCGCCCGGCAGCTTGGCCAGATCGATATCCGCGCTGGACAATTCCACTTCGCCATCGACACGATAACTTTTGCCGTCGCCGATGACATTGAGGTCCGGCGCGATCACCGCGCGCGCTGCCGGAATATCCGCAGCCATGAATTTGTCGCCCTTGATATGCAGCCGCAGCGGCGCGTTCGTCGCCACGCCGAGCGTGCCCTGCACGGACAACGCACCGGCGCCTGAACCGAGCGTGCCGTCGATCGCAAATTGCTCGCCGTCGCTGGAATTGAGCTTGATCGCACCATCGTGCAGCTTCAGTCCTGCGCTTGGTACCTCGCTGGCGAAATTGGTCAGCGCCAGATCGCCGCTGATATTCGGTTTGCTGCTGCTGCCACCAAGATGCAGGATGCCGTCGATCTGGCCTTTGGTCGAAACCAGCTCCGCCGTGAACAGCTCGATGAAGCCGAGATTTTTCAGCCCGAATTCGATCTTGCCGTTGAGTGCCTGATCGCTGCCGGCCGCGCCGTCCAGGGTGATTTGGCCGTCCAGACGTCCGCCGTCGTTGAACGCGGTATGCAGGCTCGTGGCGATTTGTTGTGGCGATAGCACGGTATCGATCGCGAAATTTTCGTAGCTCAACAGCGGGTGCGTCGTGTCGTCTGGATAAATGATCGCACCGCTCGCCGAACTCAGTGTGGACTTGCCGCTGAGTGCGCCGCTGCTGGTTCGCGAGAAGTCGCCATTGCCGTTGATTTCGCCGTTGAGCTTGAGCGTCGATTCCGGGCTTGCGAGTTTCGCCAGCATCGCCAGCGGCAGGCGTTCGAGGCGGAACTGGCCCTGCGCGGCACCGCTCGCCATCTGTGTAGCGCTGATGCATAACGAAGGCGTGCCGCCCTTCAAGCAAAACTCGCCGAGCTGCAGATCGCCTTTGATGTAAGTGATGCTGGCCGGCTGCTGCAAAGTCCAATTCGGCTGATCCTTGATCTGCAGCAAAAGGGTGTTCAATGCGCCTTGCCAATCATCGCCTTGCAAACCGCCGCTCAGCGACAAATGCGCGCTGAGTGGTGTGCCGGTCGCATCGAGTTGTAACTGGTGCGCGGTCTGATTGCCACTGCCCTTGAGAGTGAGATCGCTGATACTGAATTGTGCTGCGGCGATTCCACTCGCATGCAGATCGAGCTGGCCCTGCGGCTTGCTCAAATCCTGCGCGTTGATGCGCAGATTCAAGCTATCGATGTGGCTTGTGCCAGAGACGATTTTTTGCGCGTCGAGCTGACCGTTCACATCGATCGCCGGCCATTTTCCGTTGACATGAAATTGCCCGCGCAGACTGCCCGCGCTTTTCGGCAGCCAGTCGCCGAGGCTGGCGATCGCGAGGGTGATGTCGGCATCGGTCTGCTCGCCGCCGCGACCGCGCACGCTGATTTCGCTCTTGCCGGAGTTCAGCTCGAGCGTGCCATCGAGCACGAACTTCGGCTTGATTTTCAGATCGGCGCTACCGCTCAGTGGACGTTGCCGCAACGTGCCGCTGAGCTGGCTGAGCTTGATGGTTGCAGCGGGGCCGTCTGCGGTTTGTGTGCCTTTAGTTAGCAGCGAAAAATTGATCGCGCCGGGCCAGTCCTTGGCGAACGCGCCGGGATTCAACTTGTCGGCTTTCGCGGTCAGATCCCAGCCGAGTTGCGGCTGCAAGTTGATGGTGCCATGCGCGTCGAGCGAACCGGCGGCGCCGCGACTGATATCGAGCGCCTTGAGCGCAATCGTCTGTGGCGTGCCACTGAGATCGAGCACGATATCGGCGAGTTGCCCCGCCGGGCCGAGACTGAGTTTGCCTTGCGCGGCGAACTGCTCGGCACTGCCTTGCGCGTTGATCTCGCCATGACTTGCCAAGGTTTGGCCGGCCACATTTGCCGGCAAGACGACATCTTCCCAGCTCAGTGCAAGTTGCGCGGAAACCGGTTTGGTATCGAGTTTCACTTCGCCTTGCGCATGCAGTTTTCCGGCGACCTCGGGTGTGGTCAAAGTGAGTGCGAGCAGCTTCAGCGTTTGGCCATCCAAAGCCAACTTGAGCGGATCGAGATTGATGCGATGTGCATCGGCCGTCAGCGCACCTGTGACATTGGCGCTGTGCTTGTCGCCCTGACCGCTGAGTTCGGCGGCGAGCGTTTTCAGCGTGCTGTCAGGCGACAAAGCATGCGCATCGAAACTCGGCACTGAAAGCGTCACCGTCCATGGCAGCGTATCGTTCTGCATCACGTCTGCGTGCAAGGTCGCCGCAATCGGCTGCGTCAGCAGTAACGCCGTGATCGCCTTGCTGCCATCGCTGCTCGCATCGAGAGTGCCGGCAAAGTGCTGCCCGGCGACATGCCAGTCGAAGCTGAGCTTGCCGCCGCCACGATAACCGCGCACATTGGCGACGTTTGCATTCAAGTCGATCGAGCCGTCTGGCGCACGCAACGCGAGTTTGCCGATGGCGATTTCGCTGGCAGTCCAGCGCGCTGCGGTATCGAGCGTGTCGAGTGCGAAAACCGGCTTGGCATCCTGCGTGATTGCTGCGTGTTCGAGATGCAAACGATCAAGCAGAATCGACAACAGCAACTGTGTCGAAAAAGGTTCGGAGGTAGGAGTGGTAGTGGGCGCAGGCTGCGTCGTCAATGCGACATTCAAACCCGCGAGTTCGAGGTTGCGGATATGCAGCGTCTTGCTCCACAACGGCAGCAGTTCGGCAGCAAAAGTCACGCGCTCGATCTGCGCATCAATGCCGCTATCGCGATAACGCACACCTTCCAGAATCAGCGGACCCGCGAGCGTGCCCGAAATTTTCCGGATCGCGAGTTTGTCGCCGAGCGAGGCCTGCATGCGTGCCAGCACAAATCCCGAACCCGATTCGGTGCGCAGCGCCCACAACGCCGCAAACACCACGACCAGCAGCAATACCGCAACGATGCCGAGCAACCAGCGCAGGATTTTCATAAGTCTGGCCCGATCGTCAGATGTAGTTGCACGCCGCCGTGCAGCGGGTCGTTGATCGGCGTGCCGAGATCCACGCGCACCATGCCGACCGGCGAGCGCCAGCGCAGCCCGAGCCCGGTGCCGATCTTGAATTTGCTGCCGCCATCGACCGGCGCGGCGCCAAGTGGAGTGGTCGATACCGAAGCACTGCCGCTGAACGCATTGCCGGTATCGATAAACGTGGCGATGCCCCAGGTCGGCGTGAAATAGTGCTCGACCTCGGTGCTAAAAACCGCGAGTTGCTTGCCGCCGATCACTTTCCCGGCGGCGTCGAGCGGGCCGATGGTCTGGTAGGCGTAGCCGCGAATCGAACGATCGCCACCGGCGAAAAAACGCAATTCCGGCGGCAGCTTGTCGAAGTCGGCGACCTGCGTCGCGCCGAGCGAGCCGCGCAGGATCAGGCGGTTGCTGTCACCGAGTGCGTGGATATATTTGGCATCGGCGATCACCTGCTCGAACGTGGTCGCGCCGCCACCGGCGCGCGCGGTGACGGTGAACGAATAACCGTCACGCGTGAAGTCGATGTTGTCGGTTTTTTTGCGCGTCAATGACACTTCCGGGTACAGCAGTTGGGTCGTGCCTTGCTGGTCGGCGACGGTGAAATTGCCGGCCAGCGCGTGCACGCCGATGGTGCGCGTAAAGCCGTGCCATTCGCGGGTTTCGTTCGCCACCAGCGATGCCGTGCGCGACTTGCTGGTGGCGGTGTTTTCGTCGCGATAATTGGCGCCAAAATTGAAACTGCGATTGTCCGTGCCCGGCAGCGGAATCGTGTATAGCGAGGCCAGTGTCTTGAGCCGCTGCGCGATTTCGAGCTGGAACTTCAGCTTGTGTCCCTTGCTGTTCACCCAGCGCCGTTCGATGCCGCCACGTACGCCTGCGCCGGTGTCGGTATCGATGAATACACCGCTGGTGTAGATCGTGCGTTTGGCCGGCGCGAGCTTGACCAGAATCGGCACGGTGCCATCGTCGGGATTTTCGTGTTCGAGATCTGGCAGCACTTCGACAATGGAAAAATAATCGGCATCCACCAAACGCTGCTGCAAGGTCAGCAGTTTGCCGGTGCGATAATCGTCGCCGGGTTTCCACGGCAGGTAACGATCGAGAAATCCTTCATCGAGCTGGCCACCGGAAAACTGCGTTACGCCGATGCGATAGTGCGGCCCGATATTCCATTGCAACGTGATCGCTGCACGATTGCTGTCGCGCGTGACCGCGACCACATGCGTATCGAGTTTTGCATCGAGGTAACCGTGTTCGAGCAGCGTGGTCTGCAGCGTCAGTTTGCTTCTTTCGTAGGCGGCGTGATCGAGACGCTGGCCGATTTGTGGAGCGAATGCCTTGAGCGCATCGGCGACGGTTTTTTCCTGATGCGGGGCGTCGCCGAGATCGATCGTAAGCGTCTCCACCATGATCGGTTCGCCCGGTGCGACGTGCAGCAACGCGCTCCAGCCTTGCGCGGTTTCCTTGAGCTCGCCGCTGACCTTGGCGTGATAATAACCGTAGGGTTCGAGCGCCTTGGCGATCTGCTGCGCGGCGTGGTCATACAGGCGGCGCACTTGCGCGGCGCTGACATCGCGCGTGGTGTATTGACTGAGTTCGGTGCTGTTGAGCGCCGCGGTTTGCAGTTCACCATTCACGCCATCGATCGTCAGGATCAATTTTGCCGCATGCGCGATACCACTCAGCAACAGTGTGCAGAGCAGAAAAATCCGTGACATCGCAGGTTTTGACCGAAGCAGAAAAATCATGGGCGAATCACGCGGTTTCGGAAGTGTGGCAATCGTGGCTTGGTTATAGCAGACCACATTGAAAATGGCGGTCAATAGGAACGCGACAGCTAAAAAATTCGTCATTCCAGCGTAGGCTGGAATCCAGTTCTGAGGCGCCGGGAAAGGAGAACTGGATTCCAGCCTGCGCTGGAATGACGGCGCTTTTTTTTGTTGTCGCCAACATAAACGATGCGGGACTGCCAACTTCGATCGGTGACACAAGTTCACACATTGCATTCGAACCTGCAAAAAAATGTATCAGCCGGATTTTTCTCCAGACCTGCCGGCGACCACCGCGCCGATCATTGCGGATGCATACGGAATCGCCTGCGCCGCGAGAATCGCAATCCACAGTTTGCCTTCGATGTAGTTGATGCCGACGGTGTGCCACATGCCGAAGATACCGAGGCCGATGGCGACGAACATCAGCAATTCTTCGCGCACCGCAGTGAACGGATTCGGCCTGCCGTGCAGGCGGCGGCTCTTGGCGGTGCGCACGAATTCGCCATGCTTTTTCCACAAGCCGAGGAAGATACCGCGTGCAATCGCGTGGCTCAACGCCATGCTCGCAATCGATGCGCTGAGCGTGTCGCGCCAAGAACACGGCACACGCACGCGATACAGGATCACGCCGAACGCGGCCTTGAACGCAAAGAAGCCGAGTAGCGGAATCAGGAACAGATCCAGCGGCAGGCTGAACATTTGCGGCAGACCGATCATGCCGGCGGTCCACACCAGCGCGAGCATCGTGAACACAAGATGCAGCGCATCGGCGAACCACGAGAACCAGCCGGTCAAGAAATGGAAACGCTGGCCGGCGTCGAGCGGGCCTTTGGTCGTCATCCAGTTCCAGCGCGCCTTGAGCACCTGCATCGCGCCGAACGCCCAGCGATAACGCTGCGATTTGTAGGCAGTGAAATCTGCTGGCGTGAGGCCGCGACCCATGATTTCGTCGACGTACAGCGTGTCGTAACCGGCGTGCATGAGGCGCAGGCCGAGTTCGGCATCTTCGCAGATCGTCCACTCGGACCAGCCGCCGGTGTCCTGCAATGCGGAGCGCCGCACCATCGTCATCGTGCCGTGCATGATGATCGCGTTGCGCTCGTTGCGATGATGCATGCCGATGCGGAAGAAGCCGTCGTATTCCCAATTGGTCATGCGCCGGAACGCGTTGTGTTCCCAATCGCGATGCGCCTGCGGACATTGCACGAGTGCCACTTTCGGATTGGCGAAATAACCGGTGAGCGCACGCAACCAATCGGGGCGCACGACGTAGTCGGCATCGATTACCGCCACCGCTTCGGCACGCGGATCGGTTTCGGTCAGGCCGAAATTCAGTGCGCCGGCCTTGAAACCGGGCCACGGGCTAAGATGGAAAAAGCGGAATTTCGCGCCGAGTTTGGCACAATGTTCCTCGACCGGACGCCACACCGATTCTTCCTTGGTGTTGTTGTCCAGCACCAGTACTTCGTAATTGTCGTACTCGAGCGCAGCCAGCGAATCCAGCGTGAGTATCACCATCTCCGGCGGCTCGTTGCAGCACGCCAGATGGATCGAGACGAACGGTTGCGGATCGCCCGGCAGCGGGTTGAGCAAACCGAATTGGCGCATCCAGCGCGGGCGCCACAATACCTCGGTGAACTCGAAACCGTTGATCAGCAGAATCATCACGATCGCGATCTGCGCCGGGAACAATACGATCAACATCGTCCAGTCGAACGGCGACAGATAAAACGCGTACGGCACCATCGCCGACCACACCAGCAGCGACGCCGACAGTTGCAGCAGGATCAGATAGAACACGATACCGGCCGGTTTGAAGCGCATGAAATGTCGCGCGAACCAGAACATCGGGCCGAGCCCGAGCAGCGAACCGATCAATGCCTTCCACGGCCACTGCGGATCTTCGACCACCGTGCCGGTGAGCGGAAACTTCGCTTGCCGATCCGAATTGAACATGCCCCAGTACGCGCCCACACGACCTTCG
>JAYVTP010000096.1:0-1941 GCA_043788685.1 Pseudolysobacter sp.
CGGCCGTGGAACTCAAGTACGGCGCCTCGGTGTACAACAACGTGCAGGTTGGCTACAACATCGAGCCGATCAATACGCGCATCGATCTGGGTATCGACAACGTCGGCAACAAGCAGCCGGCGCAGGTTTTTAACAACAACTCGCTCAACGGCAACGTTGACGTGAACACGTTCGACACCGTGGTGTCGCTTCTACTGGGCGCGTCTGTCGGTCAAGTTCTAAAACCGGTTGATGGTGTGATGACAGGCCGCGCGGCATCTGCTGCGCGGTTTTTTTTGTTGCGAAATTTTGAGCGCAAGCGCAATGCTTGAATGCGCGACCTTCGTTCGCGATAGTTATGCTGCAGAATATGTTTTGCAGTTCTCGCGGCCAGAGCGTATTCAATTCGCCGTCAATGTGCAGGAGCAGGGATCAAGGCATGTCTTGAGCGCAGTATTCAATCTGTTTTTCTTCATCGTGGCGCCGGTCTCGCCCATGGATGAGCTGGCGACTGCCGAACGCAACTTTGCGGCTGATGCAATTTCGCTCGGCGTCAATCGTGCGTTCGCGCAACACCTGGACGCCGCTGCCTGGATATTTCGACCGTATCCCGTGCAAGCGCAGGACTGGCTGCGCAAACAGCCGGACAATGCCACTCGGCTGAAATGGGGGCCGCAATATATCGAACTCTCCAGTGCGGGTGATCTCGCCATGTCGATGGGGCCATGGCAAATCGATGGCGAGCGCGATGGCAAGGCCGTGCATGCTTACGGACATTTCCTGTCGGTATGGCAACGCAATTCGCAAGGCCGCTGGGAGGTGCTGGTCGACCACGGCGCGAGCCATGCCGAAGCAACGCAGAATGTCCTCATCGAGCCGCGCAACCTACCTGCCATTGCGCTGCCGGAGTTATCCACGCAGGCGCACGCGCAACGCCTGCATCTGCTGGAAAAAACCGACGATGGATTGAGCCACGCATTGCGCCATGGCAACCCAGCAGCCACCTACAAGCGCTACGCCACTGCCGATGTGCTGCTGCTGCGCGATGGCGAGGTGCCTGCGCCGGGTGTGATGCCGGATGTGTTGAAAGATGCCAAACCCGGACTCGGCACAGCACCGCGCCGCGCCGCTGGCATTTCGCGCAGCGGTGATTTCGGCTACACGCTCGGCGGCAGCGATACGCCGGAAAACGCCGGGCGCGGCTTGTACGAGCGCGTGTGGCGTTACAACGGGAAAGTCTGGCAGTTGTCAGCCGATGTGACCGATTCGGCGGAGTGATGACGATTACGGTTGCGTGACGTTGATGTGTCGACCACGTTGATCGTCAGGTATCGAAAAATCCGGGATCGTGCGGCGAAAAAAATCCAAGATTCAGAAAAATAATGTGCAGATCGCCATTGCCGATGCCCATCCATTTGCCTAGCGAGGCGGCGAGTTGATCCAACGATATCGTGGACAACAGCGTGCCGCGCTCAATCATCTGCGGACCATTGCGAGCGCGCGTTGCCATCAGCGTTAGCGGCGCTGTCATCCGCGCGCCGCCGTCGCAAGCAACACCGGTTGCTATCCAGCGCAGAAATTCGCGACGACTGCTCATGTCGGTAGCCATGCTCATGTTCATCCTTGCCGGATGGCGGGTGGCAGAAATCGGGGCCGACCCTGCCTCAAGCTGCCGTCGATTTACATGCTTGCTCAACCGCTACATCGTCGGCACTATGTAGCGTGTTGAAATGCTTTTGGGCATCAACAATTCAGTACGACCTCGTACTTGTCAAATCACTCAGGGGAAAGATTATGAATCAGAAAAATGTCTTGAAGTTGATGCTCGCCAGCGCTGTGCTGCTGCTGAGCGCCTGCAGTATGAGCTTCACCACCTCGCATCTCAGCAGCCTGATCGTCAGCAAGGAGAAAGACAGCTCTTCCGAGGCCAGCACTTTCGGCACGCACGACACCGTTTATGCC